>NZ_QEHP01000081.1:0-23930 GCF_003094695.1 Chryseobacterium sp. HMWF035
AGTTTTATGAAACACGTTTCATAAAACTTCCTCCAAACAGCCTAACAATGAGTTTTTGATAGGATTCTACCAACTATTTTTCAGTATTATGCCGAAAATTAAATAATACCCATATCAATTTTAATTTCAGTCAATATTATATTTACTCAGATTTCTTCTTCAGAAAATCTTTTTCTAAAGAATCGAGTTCGTCCTGATATTCTTTTTTGTTCATAAAAACAGCCGGATTGTACTTATTTTTTGGCTTATGCTTTTTGTGTAAATCAAACTGACTTGCATGGGAAGCGACCCAAACATCGAAATCCAGATTTTTCATGGCATTTAAAGTATATTCATAATCTTTTTCGATAGAAGGATATGCGGTAACTTCAGAAAACTTTTTGTCAATGATAATAGTCGGCATATTCGCAATTAAAACTTTATAGCTTTTTTTACCGTCTTTGGTTTCAAACAGAAAGCTGCATGATCCTTTCGTATGACCGGGATGATGAAGCATTGTTAATTTCGCATCTCCAAGCGTTACTACATTTTTATCTTTTAAAATATAATCAGGTTTTACAGGTTTAAAAGTAACACCGTATTTTCCCAGTTCATAATCCGATTTTCCACCGCTTTTCAGGACATCGGCATCGGCTTCATCCACATATAACTTTGCGCCTGTTTCTTTTTTGATGTCTGCCATTGCGCCCAAATGATCGTAATGCGCCTGTGTAAGCAACAATATTTTGGTATCCTGATATTTAAAACCAAGCTTTTTAATATTATTTTTAATGATCGGAAGCGAATCGGCAAGTCCTGTATTGATTAAAATATTTCCTTTATTTGTAACGATAAGATATGACGCAAGGTCGTACGTTCCTACATAATACAGATTTCCGGCAATCCTGAACGGTTCGTAAGATTGTGACCATTCTTTAGGATGATCTTTCGGTTCATTCACTTTCTGAGCATTGATATTGGTTAAAGCAAATGCTGCAATAATCACGACAAGTTTTTTCATCATTAATTTAAATTTTTAAAGATTACATTCCATAAAATTCTAAAGGAAGCTGATCCGGATCCTGTGTGAAGAAAAATTCTTTTCCGGTATATTCGTCTATCCTTATTTCTTCGCACTCCAAACCTTTATGAATTAATTCTTCTCTCTTTTCATTTACATTTTCAACCGAAAAAGCGAGATGTCTTAAACCGCAGGATTCCGGTCGGGAAGGTCGTTGCGGAGGATTTGGAAACGAAAACAGCTCAATGACATAATGATCTCCGATGGCAAGATCGAGCTTATAAGACTGTCTTTCTTCACGGTAAACTTCACGAATGATATTTAAATCTAAAATCTCTGTGTAAAATTTTTTAGAAACTTCGTAGTCTGAACAAATGATGGCAATATGATGAATTTTCATTACTTAATTTCTTTACAATTATCGTTTCTTCTGGTATCAATTACATACTGAATCTTCCATTCCGTTCCTTTTTTAATGAGCAGGAAACTGTTGGCACCGCAATGAGAGAATTTTCTTTTGTAGTAAAATGAATACGGAGTAAAAACACTGGCAAGATTTCCGTCTGTATGGATGGCTTCAATAGTAATTTTTTCTTCGAGATCGCCTTTTGCCATTTGGGAAACAGAGTTTACAAAAGCTTCAATATCTTCGGTTTTTACGCCGTCTTTTGTAATGGTCTGAAGAATCGCGGTATCTGCAAAAGCAGATTTCATCATTTCCGGATCCGAATTTTTCATTCCGGCAAATAAATTGCGGATTGGTTTTTCAATATCAGAGTTCTGATTTTGCTGTCCGAAGCAAAGACCTCCCAACAATAAAGCAAATGATAATATTTTATACATAAGATTGTTTTTATCTGAATGATTAAAATAACGAAAATTTACAGTTAGTTTCAAATGAATTAACAAAGTTTAAACAGCAATCCGTTTGAAAATTTATAAAATTACACTAAATTTATCTGTTTATTTGAAAAATATATGTGGACATTTTACCTGAGTCTGACCGTTTTATTATTAATCTTAACCATACTGCCTAAAATTCAGCATTCGCACTGGATTTTCCGTGTGCCTGAATTTGGTAAAATACAGATCACATTTTTTACTGTTTTCACCTTTATTTTAGGCTTTTTTGTAAAAGATTCAACATACTTTTGGTATTTTCAGGGACTTTTAATCTTAATGTTCATTCATCACAGTATCATTCTTATAAAATATACTCCGCTTTATCCGGTTAAGAAGTTTTCTCAGAAGTACAAATCTTCAGATAAAGTACATTTTATTTCTGCCAATGTTTATCAGTTTAATACAGAATATGACCGTTTTATTCAGCTTATCGAAAAATGTAAGCCGCAAATGTTCCTCACGATGGAAAGCAACGGAGACTGGGAAAAAGAACTGCGAAAACTTGAAAAAGAGTATCCTTTTCAGCATAAAGTGACTCTGGAAAATACATATGGAATGCATTTTTATTCCAAATTAAAAATCGAAAGTTCCCAAACGCATTATTTCGTGGCAGATGATATTCCAAGTATTGAAGCGCATCTGAAAACCGAGGATGGATTTTCTTTCGTATTCTTCGGAGTTCATCCACCTCCGCCAAGTCCAACGGAAGAAGAAACGTCAAAAGAGCGAGACGGAGATCTTCTGAGTGCTGCCAAAAGAATTACCGAAATAAAAAAACCTGTGATTGTTGTAGGAGATTTCAACAATGTAGCGTGGTCGAAATCGTCCATTCTTTTCAGGAAAACAAGCCACCTTATCGATCCGAGAATCGGGCGTTCTTTTGTTTCTACTTTCCATGCCAAATACCGATTGCTGAGATTCCCGATCGACCTGATGTTTCACAGTGAAGAAATTTTTATTGAAGACCTGAAAACGCTTGATAATTTTGGTTCAGATCATTTACCGGTTTTCTGTGAATTTTTTATTGATTATGAGCAGGAAGAAGAACAGGAGGAACGAATCGATTATGCCACAGCAGAAGAAAAAGCCGAAGCGGAGGAAATGATCGAGGAAGGAAAAGAAGAAGATGGGGAGCGTGATGCAGTGGTGACTGAAGATTAAAGTGATATAAGTCTCATAATTTATTCTACAGAACTTAATAGATTTTCTATAGAATAAATTATGAACACTTTACTATTTTGTAAATCAACCGAAATTAAAATTAACACTCCGGAACATTCACCGCAATTGCCAAACCGCCTTCGGAAGTTTCCTTAAAACGGTCATTCATGGATAAAGCGGTTTCCCACATCGTCTGGATTACTTCATCTAACGTTACTTTTGCTTTCGCTGGATCACTTTCCAGTGCAATATTTGCTGCCGTGATGGCTTTTATCGCTCCCATTGTATTCCTTTCGATACAAGGAATCTGTACAAGTCCTTTTATCGGATCGCAGGTTAAGCCTAAATGATGCTCCATGGCAATTTCGGCTGCCATTAAAACCTGACCGACACTTCCGCCCAAAATTTCGGTAAGACCTGCCGCCGCCATTGCGGAAGAAACACCTACTTCTGCCTGACAACCGCCCATTGCAGCAGAAATGGTTGCATTTTTTTTGAATAATGTGCCGATTTCTCCTGCTACTAAAAGGAATCTCACAATGTCATCTTCGCTGGTAAATTCCGTAAAAGCCTGTGCATACATCAGAACCGCCGGAATTACGCCACTTGCACCGTTGGTAGGAGCGGTAATGATTCTTCCGAAACTGGCGTTTTCTTCATTCACAGCCAATGCAAAACAGGAAATCCATTTATTGATATTGGTGAAATTTTCTTCCGCTTCCACCACCTGCTGAAACCATTCGTCTTTATTTTTATAGATTTTATCTCCCAGTAATTTCCTGTTGATTCCGGCTGCACGACGGGTAACATTCAATCCGCCCGGAAGAGTTCCTTCTTTATTGACGCCTTTGTAAATGCATTCTTTGATCTGCTGCCAGATGTAAAGTGCTTCTGCTCTTGTCTCGTCCTGTGTTCTCCAGCTTTCTTCGTTGATCAAGATTAAATCTGAAATGCGATTCAATCCTAATTTTTCACAATACTTTACAATGTCTGAAGATTTATGACAAGGATATAAGGTACGGACACAATGTTTCTGAATTGATTTTTTCTCCTGACTCATGATAAAACCGCCGCCTACAGAATAAAAATCCTGCACAAGTTCGGTTCCGTCTTCAAAAACAGCTTTGAAAATCATTCCGTTGGGATGATACTCAAGAGATTTTTTCATATTCAGCACCAGATGATGCCCGTAAATAAAAGGAATTTCTTTTTCACCCCCCAGATTGAGAATTTGGGTAGATTTTATTTTTTCTATTTTTTCATCAATTTTTGTGGTATCGATTGTTTTAAAATCTTCACCATTCAGTCCCAACATTCCGGCAATATCGGTTCCGTGACCGATCCCCGTTTTTGCCAGTGAACCGAAAAATTCAAGGAAAACTTCTTTTACCTCTTCAATTGCTCTTTCTCTTTTAATAATCCTGATGAATGCAGAAGCTGCATTCCAAGGTCCCATTGTGTGTGAACTGGACGGACCTATTCCTACTTTTATAATCTCAAAAACCGATATTGATTCCATATAGAAATTTGCTCATTTTTCCCAAACACAAAGATACACGATAAATCGAGATGCAAAAGCCGGAGTTGAAAATTCAGCTCCGGCTTTCTAATTAAAACTATATGAACACTTGTAGATAATCTTTTTTGTGTAAATGACGAATGGTGAATTTGCTTCGCATTCAATTATTAATTGTTTTTAAGCTTAAATAAATTCACAATTGACCATTTACTATTTAACATTCTCTTTCTCAGCAGAGACTTTCCTCATGCTGCGAAATATCCAGTCCCATATCTTCAGATTCTTCTGAAACCCTTAAAGTGATAATGCTGTCGGTAATTTTATACAAAAGCAATGATCCGAAAAACGTAAAAACAGAGACCAACAGTAACGCAGCCATATGATGGGCAAAAACTTCAAAGCCGCCATGAAGAAGACTCGCCTTTTCACCGTGTGCAAAAATTGCGGTTAAGATCATCCCCATGATTCCTCCTACTCCATGACAGGCAAAAACGTCTAATGTATCATCAATTTTCTTTAAAGCTTTCCAATTCACCATTATATTAGAAACAATAGCGGAAATAAACCCTATAAAAAGACTTTCTGCAACGGAAACAAAACCACAGGCGGGAGTAATTGCTACTAAACCGACAACAGCTCCGATACAGGCTCCTAAAGCAGAAACTTTTCTTTTATTAATTCTGTCGAAAAAGATCCACGTCATCATCGCAGAAGCTGAAGCAATTGTAGTGGTTCCGAAAGCTGTTGCTGCCGTTGCATTTGCCGCTAAAGCTGAACCTGCATTAAAACCAAACCAACCGAACCAGAGCATTCCTGTTCCCAACATCACGTAAGAAATATTGGAAGGATCATGATGAGGTTTTTTTCTGTTTCCAACCACCATTGCGCCTGCTAAAGCTGCAAAACCGGCACTCATATGTACAACAGTGCCTCCTGCAAAATCTTTTACGCCAAAATATTTATTCAGTAATCCGTCCGGATGCCAAACCATGTGACAAAGCGGGGTATAAATAAACAGACTGAAAAGTACCATGAATAAAAGGTAAGAGATGAAACGTACCCGTTCTGCAAAAGAACCCGTAATTAATGCAGGAGTAATGACTGCAAATTTCATCTGAAACAGAGCAAAAAGAATAAAAGGAATCGTAGAAGCCATCGCTTTATGCGGCAATACTCCTACTCCACTGAAAAAAGGATAGCTCAAAGGGTTACCGATGATTCCATAATGTTCTCCATTGATGGTAAAACCGATAGAATCTCCGAATGAGAGGGAAAAACCAACCACTACCCACAAAATAGAAATTACTCCCAAAGCAATAAAACTTTGAAGCATCGTAGAAATCACGTTTTTCTTTCCTACCATTCCTCCGTAGAAGAAAGATAAGCCGGGAGTCATTAATAAAACAAGACCTGCTGCAGCAAGAATCCAGGCAACATCTGCCCCTACAATTTTATCTTCGCTTAAAAATGCTCCGGTATTCGGGAAATCTGTAATAGGACTCCAGAATAGTCCGCCAACGGCAATCAAAGCAATTATCGCAAAAGAAACGATCCATTTTAAACCTACTGTCATAAAAATTTGTGTTTTACCCCTTCAAATGTAAGGATAAATTTTTAAAAACAATAAAAATTTAAAACAAACCCCTGTAAAATTAATTGAAATTTAATTTTAAAACTAAATTCTATTCTAACACCCCCTTTAAAATAGATGCAACTTCTTTAAATTTTGTAATTGGGAATAAATGGCTCCCTCCTTTGATTACATAATCGGGTTTGGAATTTTTGATCGGGAAAACAATATCGCGGTCTGCCAAGATCTGTACCACATCGGGATTTTCTTCGAACTTCCAGTCTGAGATCTTTTCAATCGACCATTTTAAATAATACGGATCTCTTACCCTGAAATATTGCAAAACTTTAGGATTTCGGGGATCAAAGAATTTTCTTACGACGGAATACATATTGGTAGTTCTTTCGTTGAAGAAAGTAACAGGCAGAACTTTTGGGATTTTCGTGATCTGTCCGGCTTTGATGAGACGGGATTTTTCTTTATCGGATTTAATACTTCCGAGGATCACCACTTTTTTGGCAGGTTTCAGCCTGTTGATTTCCTGCACCATAATTCCCCCGAAAGAATATCCCACCAGATAAAAAGGCTCCGAATCATCAATCTTTTCCGCCATTCTTTTTACATAATCTGAGAATTCTTCACTTTGATGAGGAATCAGCCATTCGATAAAAACCACTTCGTGATGCTTTGGAAATTCAATTTTCTCCAAAACCTTAAAATCTGCACCAAGTCCGCTTACTACATAAATTTTCATACTACTAAAATAAAAAAATCAGTCAAAAAAAATGAGCGGTTTCCAAAGAAATCGCTCATTTTGATTTATTAAAAGTTGTCCTTATTTCTTTTTAACAGGCGTTCTGTTTTCGTTATCCAAAACTGCTGTGGAAATTCTGAACTGGATATCCATTTCGTTTTTGATGAAATAATCCTTCAGAGAAGACTGGTAGAATACTTTGAAGTCTCTTCTGTTCAGTGAGAATTTAGCAGACTCGATTACTACGGTAAACTGAGTAATATAAACGTTTGCAGGGAAAGTGATGGTTTTTCTTACTCCTTTAATCGTTACATCTCCGTAAACGGTAGAATTGTACTCGCTGTTTGCCAGAGGAATAATTTTCGTTAAATGGAATTTCGCCAACGGAAATTTCTTAACGTCGAAGAAATTTGAACTTTTAAGATCGTTCGTTAATTTTACCATATCTTCATCCTGGCTTGAAACATCACCCGCCATTAAGGATTTCATATCGATAACGAATTCTCCGTCTACCAAAACTGTTTTATCAAAAGTGAATTTTCCACTTTTCAGCTTTATGGTTCCGGAATGGGTAGTAGGAACTGTTTTTACAACTTTATATCCCCACCATCTGATGTCCGACGATGTTACTTTTACCACTTTATCTCCTTTCTTCTGAGCGAAAACAAATGACATACTTACGCACATCATAGCAAACAATAGTAATCTTTTCATTCTTTTTTATTTACAATTCAACAAAAATAAAAAAAAGTGTAGAACTTCTACACTTTTAACAATCTTTTTTTGATTAAATTATTTAGCTGTTACCTTTACAAGCAAATCCATATCATCTTTCACAAGAACATCCTGCATTGTAGATTTGTAAGCCACATCAAATTTCTGTCTGTCGATAGAGAATTTGTTAGACATTAAGCTTACTGTTCCGTTTGCGTATGTAATTTTTGCAGGGAAAGAAATAGCGTTGGTTTTTCCTTTTACCGTTAAGTTTCCTGTAACTAAAGAAGTATACACTTTATCGTTGTTTTTCTTTACTCCGGTGATTTTGAAAGTTGCCGTAGGATATTTTTCAACTTCGAAGAAATCTCCGTTTTTAAGGTGACCGTTCAGTTTCTGCTGATATTCTCCGGAAAGATCTGTTGCGTTGATAGAAGTCATATCCAATACGAAAGAACCGCCAACCAACTGGTTTCCTTTCAATACCATTTCTCCGGATTTTACTTTTACCGTTCCGTTGTGAGAGCTTGCCTCAGATTTTGCGATTTTATAACCCCACCACTGTACATCAGAGCTTACTACTTTTTTTGCCTGTCCGAATGCTAATCCGCTTGCTAAAACTGCTAATAAAAATATTTTTTTCATTTGAATAAAAGTTATTTTCTTGTTTGTTATTTACTGCTGCAAATGTAACTAACTGCTTTGAGAGATTTCATTGATGTACATCAATAAATACATTTTTTTTCATGAGTAATATCATCCATAAAAAAACTCCGAATTTCTTCGGAGCCTTGTTTTATTATTGATAGTAAGCGGTGTAAAGTGCTGCACCATTCAGTGCCGTATTCGGATTTCTGTTCAGATAAATCGGAATATTTCTCAGCATTTCTTCCATCTTATCGCTGATTTTAAATTTTTCGTAAAATTTATCCTTGTTGATGTAATCTGCAATAATCTGCGGAATATCTCCGGAGATAAATAAACCGCCTGTCGCTTTTAATTTCAGCGTAAGATTGTTGGCTTCTCTTGCTAAAAATTCAAGGAAAGTGTCCAGTGCAATCTTACAGATCAGTACATCTTCTTCTATTGCAGCTTTGTACAGTTCTTCTGCAAAGTTGCCATTTGCGAAACGATCGGCAAGCCATTCCGGTTCCGGATGTCTTTTAACATCTCTCAGGAATCTGTAAATATTGAATAAACCTCCTTTAGACAATACATTTTCCCAGCTTACAATTCCGTAAATATTATTCAGGAACTGATAAAATTCTACCTCAACGTTTGTTCTCGGAGAAAATTCTGAATGTCCTCCTTCGGTTGCAAAAGGTCTCAGATATTTTCCGTCGAAGAAATATCCGGCTTCACCCAGACCATTTCCCGGAGCAAGAATTGCTACGTTTCCGTTTTCGAGGTGTCCGCTTGTGTAGATCGGATCAAGATCTGCATCTTCTAAAAGCCCCATTCCGTAAGCCGAAGCTTCCAGGTCGTTCAGCATATCCACTTTTTCGAATCCGAAATCTCTTTTGTATTCTTCTACATCCAGATTCCAGCCTAATCTTGCCGGACTGCTTTTTCCGTTCAAAACAGGTCCCGGAACCGCTATTCCAAGCCTTTTCACGTTTTCCAGATGGTTGTCCTGAATAAATTTCTTTAAAATTTCTGAAAAAGAAGCATATTCTTTCGTAGGGTAATTATTCTGGATTTCAATCTCAAGACCTCCGTTACCGGAGACGAAATATCCTAAAGTTGTAATATCTTCACGAAGGTTTGCGCCAATGATAGAAACGTTATCATTGCTACCGTTTTTTACTCCTGGTAAATAAAGTGGAAATTTTGGATTCAAAATCATAACCTCAAATTTTATCAAATATAATAATATCTTTTGTAAATTTTCGTTAGAAATAAAAAACCTTCTCAAAAATTCGAAAAGGTTTGGTTAATAATTGCTTATATTTAAATCTAACTACTTCCCTAATGGAATGTTGTAAGAAAATCCTACTCCAATGTTACCCACATTGTAGTCCTGATTAGGCAAATCGCCCTTGCTTCCTACAAAAACTTTCTGGTACTGCACAAAGAAATTCCAGTCCTGATTGTGATATCCGATCTCCGGTTTCAGATAAAAACCACCGTTCGGTCTGTCTAAAGCAACATTAGAAGCTACCTTATCATCACCTACCAAAAATCCGTATCCCAAGTCTGTCCCAAAATAAAATCCTGTCTGTTTCGGATAAATTCTCAATAAAGCAGCCACAGGAACTACTCCTACATCATTATTAGTATATCCGTTATTATCTTTACCGAAATAGTGTGTATATCCTGTTGCGATCCCCAATCCGAATCCCGGAGTTACAAGGTTCTGATAGGCTACATCCACACCTACTGCCATAGAAGTATTGTCAGAAGGAACTGCTAAACCAACATTTGCTCCTACCTTTATCATATTATTCATCTGTGCACTTTGTGCGCTCAATGCTCCTGCAGTCAAAATTCCGGCAAATAAAATTGCTTGTTTAAACACTTTCATAACTCTGATTTTTTAAATTTTACTAAGCTGAAAGATGTAAAAATCGTGCCAAGCAAAGCCTTTACAGCAACTTTAACAATACTTAAAAACGTAAAAACATGAAATTCAATTCATTATTTTGATTAAAAAATTAAATAAGTGTTTAAAAAAATCGTTTAATTTTCAGCTAAAGGTTAAACATTTAATCGGAATATATTTAAAAACAGCTCTCAATATTAACAATACTTAACCGTTATTAATTTTAACCTTACTCCATCACACCCATCAAAAAGTAAATAATTGATATGATTTCTCCATCGTTACTCAACAATAAACACCTTCTCTGGCGCGCAGGATTCGGACCGGGAATCAATCAGCTGGAAGATCTTCATAAAAAAGACATTAAAAGCCTGATGAATGATTTATTTAAAGAAGAAACATTTCTTTATGTAAATTATGATACGCCCGATATTGCAGAAACCGGAGATTACATGATGAATGATCAGACTCCGGCTGAAAAGAAAAAAGAAATGCAGAGAATCAGCCGACAGCAGAACGAAGAGCTCAATCTGAATTTTCTTGATAAAATGGTGAACAGCAAAGAGCAGATGAGGGAGAAAATGGCATTTTTCTGGCACGGACATTTTGCTTCCAGAGTGGTGAACCCGAAATTTAACCGACAGATTTTAAATGTCATCCGAAAAAATGCACTCGGAAACTTTAAAGATCTATTATTTGAAGTCAGTCAGGCTCCTGCAATGCTGAATTTCCTGAACAATCAGCAGAACAAAAAAGATCATCCCAACGAAAATTTTGCCCGTGAAGTGATGGAACTTTTCACAATGGGACGCGGAAATTATACAGAAAAAGACATCCGGGAAGGTGCGAGAGCTTTTACAGGATGGGGATCGGATAAAGAAGGAAATTTTAAAGAAAGAAAAAATCTTCACGATGAAGGCTCAAAAACTTTCCTCGGAAAAACAGGCAATTTTACAGGTACAGATGTTTTAAATATCATTCTTGAACAAAAAGCAACGGCAAAATTCATCACCACAAAAATCTATAAATTCTTCGTGAATGAAAATGTTGATGAAAACATTGTAAAATCCCTGAGTGAAAGTTTCTACCAGACCGGTTACGACATCAAAAAACTCATGATGGATATTTTTTCGAGTTCATGGTTTTATGATAAAAAAAATATCGGCAACCGGATAAAATCTCCCATTGAACTGATGGCAGGAATCATGCGGTCGCTTCCCATGAATATTCAGAATCCTGAAAACCTCATCGTTTATCAGAAGTTACTGGGACAGATGCTCTTGTACCCACCCAATGTTTCAGGCTGGCCGAACGGAAAATCGTGGATCGACAGTTCGACTTTAATGTTAAGGCTTCAGATTCCTCAGATCTGGTCCGGTTTACGTCCGTTGGATTACCGTCCGAAAGAAGATGATGATTTGGATATGGGTTTAAAAAACAACACGAATTCTTTAACGAAAAATTTTAAAAATCCGAATATTACGATCGATTGGACTCGTGTAGAAAAAATTTTTAACGGAAAGAATGTGGAAGATTATTTAATTCAGAGTTCAAAATCTCTGGATATGAATTCGGTGAAAAATTTCTCAGACAACAGCGTGAAAATGAATGTCATTAATCTCATGTCGACACCGGAATATCAGTTAATGTAGTTTTCAGGTCGCAGTAGCAGATTTTAGCTTACCGTTAAAATATAGCTTTAAAACCTGCAACCTATCATCTTTACCCTAAAACCTAAGTTTATGTTAATCAAAAGAAGAGAATTTCTAAAAATAAGTTCATTGGCAACCGCATCTTTTCTGATGCCGAATTTTCTGAAAGCCATGACATTCGATGATGCACTGGAACCCAATCAAAAAATATTGGTGGTACTGCAGTTTACAGGAGGAAATGATGGTCTGAATACGATTATTCCGACAAAAAATGATATTTATTTCAGGGAAAGAAATAAAATTGCCATTCAGAATTCCATGCAGCTTGCGGACGAAGCCGGAATTAATCCTGCCCTCTCCTATTTCAAAGAACTGTACGATCAGGGAGAACTTTCTGTAATGAATAATGTCGGTTATCCGAATCCCGATAAATCTCACTTCCGAAGCATGGATATTTGGCATTCCGCAAGCAGAAGCGACGAATATCTTGACACAGGTTGGTTAGGAAGATTTCTGGATGAAGAATGTTATAAATGCGATCATCCTACTCAGGCTCTGGAAGTGGACGATATGCTGAGTTTAGCTTTAAAAGGCGAAAACAACAAAGCATTTGCCTTTAAAGATCCGAAAAGACTTTATCAGACCAGTCAGGAAAAATATTTCAAATCACTCTACGATCATCATCATGATGATGAAACGGTTTCCTATTTATATCAGACATTAGGTTCCACCATCAACAACGCAGACTACATTTTCGAAAAAAGCAAAGCGAAAAAAACAGAACAAACCTACCCGAATTCTCAGCTCGGAAAAGACTTTAAAACCGTTTCTTCTTTAATAAAATCTGACATCAATACAAGAGTGTATTATCTTTCCATCGGAAGTTTCGATACACACGTGAACCAGAATGAAAGACAGCAAAAACTCTTTACAGACATCAATGATGCGGTAAAAGCGTTTGTTGCGGATATGAAAAGCAACGGACTTTTTAATGATATTTTAATGATGACTTTTTCAGAATTTGGCCGACGTGTTGCTCAAAATGCAAGCAACGGAACCGATCACGGAACGGCAAACCAGATGTTTTTCATCAGTGGAGGTTTAAAGAAAAAAGGAATTCTGAATGCACTTCCCGATTTACAGAATCTGAATGAAGGAGATTTAATCTACACTGAAGATTTCCGGAAAATTTATGCTACCATCCTTAAAAACTGGCTGAAAGCAGACTCTTCTAAAATTCTCGGCTGGAAAAACGGGGTTTATGATTTTATATAAAAGCTTTTGATCATCCGTTATTAATTATACTACTTTTTAACGCAAAGATCGCTAAGATTCTTTATATACTAACTGTTTTTAAGTTCGCAAAGGCGTTTCACTCAGCAAAGAACTCAAAGGTTTAATAATGAAAAATCACGGACAGTCATAAAAACTTTGTTTTAACTTTTATATAGAATCAATGAATACAAATGCAAAAGTTAACACAAATTTAGAATAACTAATCATTACATTTTGATCATATTTTGCAACTTTTGACTCCGTTGAACCTTCAGTTTGCATCAAATTTTAAAATCATTTAGAAAGCTTTAAAAATAAAAAGAGGCTGTTGCAAAAATGAACAGCCTCTTTTCTATAATTTAAATCTAACTACTTGTCATGTTAATTCGTGGATGCAGGAAGTTGCTTAGGATCTTCTTTTTTCTGACTTTTCTGATCAATTTTCTCAGAAATCTTCTTCACGATAAATTCGATAACCAAAGGCGCAACTACTGCTACAACTGCTTTTAATATTCTTGATTTCATACTGTTTATTTTTTTTATGATTCATGCAATACAATTTCTAAGCCAAGAATTATTATGAATCTTCTTCAGGAATGATAAGATTCTGATAGTTTTTTGCCGCCGCTTTGAATTTTTCTTCTAACCGCAAGCGGAGTTTTCTCGGTTTATGCACAATCAGGCTTTCTCCAAACCCCAAAAGAAGCCTTTCCAGTTCAAAGTTCAGCTGTACGCAGATTTTAAAAATGGTTCCCTCATTACTTTCGCTTACAATTTCCTGACTTGCATGAAAAGGTTTGGTCTTTACATAAGGCGCATTGGAAGAATCTACGAAGAAAACCACATTTCGCGGAGCCATCGTTGGCGAAACGCTCACTCCTACAATATCCTTAAAATATTCGTCGCCGTCGAGATTCATATCAATATAATCGATCTTTTCCTCAACCTGAATATCTTCCATTCTGTCCAGAGCCAGATTGTAGACATATTGTTTATTGGAACAGATCAAAAACCAGCGGTTGTTAAATTCCTTCAGCAACTGCGGATGAACAATATAAGAGTCCGATTCTCTTGCCTTAAAACTTTTATACGTGATGTTCAGTACTTTCTTGTGCAAAATCGCATCATACAGAACATCAATATATTCCAGACCTTTCAACTGTTCATTTTTATCTAAATGAATAATTGATTTCTGGTTCGTTGAATGAATGGAATCTTCCAGCTTCTGGATCACCCCGTTCATTTCCTTAAACATCGAAAAGTCCTTGAACTGCTTCAGGATCTGTACCGCATTATTCATGGCTTTCAGATCACTTTCGTTGACCGAAATATTATGAATGCTGTAATCCGGATCACTGTAGCGGTAATATTTTCTTTCGTACACCTCAATCGGTGCTTCATATCCGAATTTTTCGCTCCGCATATTCTGCAGATCGAGCTGAACAGTTCTTTTGCTTACAAAAGATTCTTTTCCTTCAAATTCGAACAAAGCTTCGGAACATTCGTCAATAAGATCTTCGAGGGTATATTTCCGGTATTTATTTTTCAGACATTTATCCAGTGTTTTGTACCGTATGAGCGCGTTTTTGTTGGATGACATACGATGAGGTTAAGGTTTAAGTTAAGATTAAGACTGAGATTTAGATTGAGGTTGAATTTAATATAAGGCGGTCAAATTCCCCTCCTCTGGAGGGGTGGCGAAAAATCTTGGATTTTTTGACGGGGTGGTTAATAGTTGTCATTTTTCATGAAATCTTTTTTACCAAGAAAGCACTCAATCAATCTCTTCCAAATTGTTCAAGATTGCTTCGTCATTTCTGAACTGCGTTCGCAGACCTCCAGTCTGTTCGCAATGACAGTTTATTTTCTACTTAAAGCGTTTCCTTCAAAAGAAATTCCTTCCCAGCCGGATTCTATAAAGTTTCTGATATTCTGATGATCCGTTCCTTCAGGATTTTTAAGAACATCTTCCCTGTAAAATTCTCCGAAAAGATTCAGCGTTTCTTCTTTAGATAAATCATTTAATTTCGCAAAACTAAAAATCTTACAGGAGCCATTATTCTGATTGGCTTCATTTACTGTATTTCCGTTCGTAAATTTTGTGGGAGTAAAATCGTAATGTTCATCAATAAAAGAAATTACATCCTTAAACTGAATTTCCTGTGGCGATTTTTCTAATTGTTCAAATAACATATCTTAATTTTTTATTTATAAATAATTCAATTTTAAAACAGAAATCCGCCCGATCGAGCAATATCTGTGTAGAAAAGTTTTAAAAAACCATTTCAAGATCTTTAAGGACACTATTTTTTTGAAATGATTCAGCATCCACTTTAGAGCTTTATTTGTTCCTCACAAAAATCTTTGATTTTTAAATCTGATGTGCTCTATATCCTCAATCATTTAACTTAAAACTAATGAGACTCATGTGTCAGCAAACTTTTGCGCCTTTTGTGGTTAATTCCTCAAAAATAATTAAAATAATTTTATCTGCGCAAAAAGATTGCACACTTTAGTCCTTACTTTGCATCATCAAAATGAGAGAACACATGGAATTTAACGGAAATCATTTAATCGAATTAGGATACAGACCAGCGAAATGGTTTAAAGAAGCGATTGAATTCATCAACGAAAATAATTTAGACGAAACTCAGATAAAAGAATATCTGGAACAGTTTAAACAGCCCGAACTGATTCCGCTTCATGAAACGGCAAAAGATTTTGTGATCAACATCAAAGCAGAACACGAAAGTGAAAATGATAACGTAGAAAAAGTAATCAACACGATGAAAGTCCTGATGAAAACGCCGACTCTGGAAAACGGAGCCATTATGCCGGATGCCTGTCCTACAGGTCCTGCAGGTCATATTCCTGTTGGCGGTGTGGTTGTGGCAAAAAATGCGATTCACCCGGGATTCCATAGCGCAGATATCTGCTGTTCTGTTATGCTGACGGATTTCGGAAAAGCAGATCCTAAAGAAGTTTTGGATGCAGCCCATTCCATCACGCATTTCGGATACGGTGGAAGACCGAGAGGAGAACAGATGCCGATGTCTCAGGAATTGATGGATGCTTTCAAAAAGAATGATTTTCTGAATGACGAAAAATTAATAAGCATTGCGCGTTCTCATATGGGAACTCAGGGCGACGGAAACCATTTCCTGTTTGTCGGAATTTCCAAAAATACAGGAAACACGATGTTGGTAACACACCACGGTTCAAGAGCTCCGGGCGCAGCTTTATATGATAAAGGAATGAAGGTTGCAAACCAGTTCAGAATGGAAATTTCTCCTGAAACCTTAAGAGAAAACGCATGGATCCCTTATGAAACGGAAGAAGGAAAACAATATTGGGAAGCCTTGCAGTTAATAAGAAAATGGACGAAAGAAAACCATATTTCCATTCATGATGCCGCTTTGAATAAATTGGGAATCGAGAAAGAAGACCGATACTGGAACGAGCATAATTTTGTTTTCAGAGATGGAGATTTATTCTACCACGCAAAAGGTGCAACGCCTTTGGATGATAAATTTATGCCGGATATTACAGGACCGAGACTGATTCCGCTGAATATGGCAGAACCTGTTTTGATTGTAAAAGGAATTACCAACAAAAGAAATCTGGGTTTTGCGCCTCACGGAGCGGGAAGAAATTTCAGCAGAAGTCAGCATAAAAAATCGTTGGCGCATAAGACCATCGAAGAAGTTTTTGAAGAAGAAACCAAAGGATTAGACATCCGTTTCTTCACCAATGAAATTGATATTTCCGAACTTCCGACCGCTTATAAAAGTGCAAAAAATGTGAGAGCGCAGATTGAAGAATACGGACTGTGTGAAGTTCTGGATGAAGTGATGCCTTACGGATGTATTATGGCGGGTGATGTTCAGAAAAATGCACCGTGGAAGAAAAAGAAAAAGTTTAGAAAAGCTTAATTGTTGGATATCCGCAATGGCGCAAATTACTTTTAAAAACTATACTTTTTAAGGCGCAAGGATTTTATCTCCGATAAAATTTAAACTTAATATTAGCTAAAAGTTTCACACTGAGCTTGCCGAAATGCCTTACGTCTTAAAAACATTGGAAAAAAAAATGCGTCTTTGCATTAACCAAAAAAAAAAATAAAAAAGAAAACTAATAACCGAACCTTGCAGGTGTAAAAGCCTGTAGGGTTTAATGAAAACCTTTAATCATAAGGTAGGAACAGTAGCTCAGATGGTAGAGCAACAGATTACTTTTCGCTTTTGGCAAATAAAGTTCCTGTAAACTTCAAAGTTGTGTGTCGCAGGTTCGAGTCCTGCCTGTTCCTCAAAAGAATGAAAAAAAATTGTTAGATATACACAAAGGCGCAATTTATTTTAACAACTACAATTTTAAGGCGCAAGGATTTTATCTTCGATAAAATTTAATGCTGAATATTTTAGCTAAAAATGTCGCACTGAGCTTGCCGAAGTGTCCGCCTTTTTAAAAAACTTTAAGGCAAAGGGAGTTCCTATAAATTATTTGGAAAATTACTCCCCGCCTTTTAAAAATTATAGGTAAAAGGAGTTCCTATACACTTCACTTTTAATGAATCTTACTCCTCACTTATTTTTTTAAACTAAAAACAATGAAAACATTAAAATTATTCAACGCTGTACTGGCAAAAGAATCGGATGCTGAAGTATTTATTTCTCAGGATGGTTTCATCATCGAACCTTCTGCATTGTGGGCAAAAAAAGAAATTGTTTCCTATTACGCTAAAGAAATGCTGAACGGAAATGATCTCAACAAAACCTTCCATAAATCTTGGCAGAAGATTAAAGAAAGTACGAGATTCGAACTGTTGATGGAACAGTTGTTTCATTATTTTTCCACCTACGGAAGTAGATTTCAGGGCGAAGTGTACATTCCGGATGAAGTATTGAATATTCCGGATCTGAAGCTGAATTTTAAAGTCATTAAAGCCTACTCCGAAGAAGAAATGCAGGAAAAATGTATTGCTATTCTAAGATCAGGAATTGCTCTGAAAGAAGAAACAATTAATGATTTACTGTCCATTCTGCACGACGAACTGGAATATGATTTCACAGGTAAGGAAAATATCAGAAACAAGGAAGCGATTATAAAAATTGCCGACCGTTACGATGTTTATCCCGAAAATAATGTTGAATTTTTGCGTTATGTAATCTACAAAACCACAAAAGAAACATTATTAATTAAAAACGACGATTTAATTAAAGATATCAAGCAAAGCAAATTCAATCCAACCTCTCTTTTTGAAAGTTTCGGACTGGAAAAAATGGCGGAAATTTTTAACCGTTTCAAGCCTTTATTTTTAGCTTATAAAAACAGAGCGCCAAAGGTGATTAATAAAATTTCGAAGCTGTCAAAGGTTTATCACAAACCATTAGTTTCGAATCCCTTGAATAACGCAACCAACATGTTACTGGAAAACAGTGACTTGCACTGGCTGGAAAACGCCACTCCGTTTGCTTTGTTTAAAGCTTTATCGGCTTGTTATTCAAGAATGTATGGTCAGGATACTTTTGTGTATAGAATCCGAAACGGAAAATCGTGGACGAAAAAATCAATCGGAACTTCTGTGAATGAACTGAACTACGATTTTATCTTAAGCTATTTAAAATCAAAGTATCGTTTTGAAGGAAAGAAATTCTATTTCCCTGAAGACGTAGAATTTGCGTTACCTACTTCTGAAAAAATGTTTGTGGGAAATATTCCGACGGGAACAAGATTTTTCGGTGAAAGATTAGCGGTCGGAATTTACTGGGAAAATGCATGGGGAGCTTATGATCTTGATCTTTCAGGGTTGAATATTGCCGGAAAAATCGGATGGAATGCGGCTTACAACCAAAATTCCGGTCAGTTGATGTATTCAGGAGATATCACTTCCGCGCCAAACGGTGCTGTAGAATATCTTTACGCAAACAGAGGTTTAATGGCTCCGACTCTGGTAATGAATAACGTTTTCAACGGAAGCAGTGACTGCGGATATAAAATAGTTATCGGAAAAGGCGATGCTATTTCTTACGATTATATGATGAACCCGAACCATCTTTTTGCGGAAGCAAAATGTCAATCCGTACAAAAGCAGACCGTTTTAGGAATGTTGCTGCCAAAAGACGGAAGACAGTGTTTCGTATTGCTGAATTTCGGAGCAGGACATGCTCATGTTTCAGGAAATACAGAAATTTCCGTAATGGCGACGAATGCATTGTATCAGCAATGGTACGAACCGATATCCTTCAATCTTTTGATTCAGGAATTAGGGGCTGAAATCGTTTATGATAAGGAAAATGCTGACTTTGATTTTTCTTTGGAGAATCTGGAGAAAGACAGTTTTACAAGAATTTTCGTATAGTTAATTCAGGCTAAATCTACATGATATCGCACCGCAAGAATGTAACGCAAAGTTTCATTTCTACTGCATCAATTAAAGAGAGCAGAGAATGGATTAGCAAGCTGATCTGATCAAGCGAATGTCTATACGTAAGCTTCATCAACGGCGATACCGTCATGCTTCGCTCCTTAGAAGAAAAGAGATTTTTATAAAAAACTTTGCGTTACAAGAAGTATAACCTATAAAAAATAATCCTGCGTAAAAAGATTGCGCAGGATGTTTTTTATTTTGTATAAAATTTAAAAACAATGACACCCAAAATAATAGAAAAACTAAAAGAAGTCGAAGAAAAACGCGGTGTAGAAATACTTCTTGCCGTAGAATCGGGAAGCCGCGCGTGGGGATTTGCATCTCCGGACAGCGACTACGATATACGCTTCATATACCGACACGAAAAAGACTGGTATCTTTCGCCGTGGGATAAAGACGAAACAATAGAATTTATGACAGAAGACGATCTGGACGGTTCCGGATGGGATCTAAGGAAAACGTTCCATTTATTGTTGAAGTCGAATGCAGCTTTGCTGAGCTGGTTCTACTCTCCTATCGTTTATGTGAAAAATGAGAAATTTTACGATCTGTTCAAACCTTTGGCGGACAAATGTTTTTCTCCGATAGCGGTATTTTATCACTATTCAAGCATGAGCAAAAAATATCTCGAAGCATGCAGACTTGATGAGGTGAAACTGAAATCTTACTTTTACTGCCTCCGAACCACGTTAACAGGAAAATGGATATTGGAAAAAGGGACGGTTCCACCTGTTTTGTTCAGTGAATTGCTGGTCTTAGTAGATGATTTTACAAGAACGAAAATAGAAAATTTAATCGCTTTAAAAGCCACCAAAGGAGAATCTTACCATCATCCGAATGACTGGGAACTTTTCGGATTTTTAGAGAAAACCATACTGGATAATGAAGAAAGAGCGAAAAGTCTGAAAGGAGGAAACCCGGATAAAAATGAAATGGAGCGGGTTTTCAGGGAAATATTAATACATTAGAAATAAAAACAATGCCATGAAAAACCTCATCGCGCTCTCTCCCATGTACACGGAAGACAGCAACAATCTGAAAAAAGCATCCATCAATTCACCCTACGAGTTGAGCAGATTCAATGCAAAATGGAATGTTCCCGAAGAATTTCGTGCAGACGTGATTGCGGTGTATGGTGAAGATATTTATGCTGAAATTGTAGCGGAACAGTGCAGTCTTACGTTAACAAAACCCGATGACGACTGGCTTTCAAAAGTTTCGGAGGAATTTACCAAAAGGAAAATCTCTTACGGAAAGCTGAAAGATTTTGTGCATGAAGAAAATATTTTCATTAAATGTTCGGATTTTAAAAGTTTTAAAGCCGGAGTTTTTGATAAAGTCACCAACATCAAAGGTTTTGATACGCTGGATCTGGAAAGCAGGGTTTTCACTTCCGAAGTCGTAGAATGGGAACTGGAAGTAAGATGTTTTGTTTTAAATAATCAAATAATAACCCATTCTTCTTATTGGAGAAATGACGTTTTTGACACCAATCCGCTTTCTGAAAACGAACAGAAAGAACTTTTTGATTTTTTCAAAAATTTCATTCAGCAGTATGGTGAAACGCTTCCCAAAGCGATTGTTCTGGATTTCGGGATCATCAAAGGAAAAGGCTGGGCTTTAATTGAAGCCAATCCGGCTTGGTGTTCCGGTTTGTATAGTTGTGATGCGGAAAAAGCTTTGGAGGTTGTTGTAAAAAGCTGTATAAAGAATTAAAAATGCAGATCATCATCTTCATCGGGATTCCCGCAAGCGGAAAAAGTTCCTTCTACAAGGAGCTTTTTTTCAATTCGCACATCAGGATCAGCATGGATTTGCTGAATACCCGAAACAAAGAAGGAAAACTGCTTCAGTACTGTTTTGAAACACAGTCCAAAATGGTGATTGACAATACGAATGTGACCAGAGAAAGCAGAAGAACATACATTGAACCTGCCCGACAGAACAAATATGAAATCATTGCATATTATTTTGAAAGCAGCATTCAGGAATGTCTGGAACGGAATAAAAACAGAAAAGACTCCATCAGCGAGATCGGAATAAAAGCAAAATACAAAGACCTCGAAAAGCCTTCGATTGAAGAAGGTTTTGACAAAATATTCCATGTGAAAATAATGGAGAACAAATTTGAAATCAGCAATTATGAAATTTGAAGAAATTGAAGCGGTCATGCGAAAAAACGAAAGCCTTTCGGAACAGTATATCCTTCCGGAAAACTTTATGATCGTGAGGCTCGACGGAAGAGGATTTACCAGACCTACCAAAGAAAAACTGTCGCTGGAAAAACCTTTCGATCAGAAATTCAGTCAGGCAATGATCGATACAACGAAACACCTTTTTACCATCGGGTTTAGAGTGTTGTACGGTTACACGCAGAGCGATGAAATTTCTCTGCTGATCCATAAAGACGACCAGACTTTCAGCCGAAAAGTAAGGAAGATAATTCTGTTCTCGCGGGAGAAGCCAGTGCTTTTTTCAGCCTGCAGTTTCAGGAAATCTGTGTTTTCGACTGCAGAACGATTTCCATTCCGAATCGTGAAATGATCGCGGATTATTTTTGCTGGAGACAGGAAGATTCCCACAGAAATTCCCTTTCTGCCTACTGTTACTGGACGTTGAGAAACAACGGATTCAACGCAAAACAAACCACTGAAAGAATTGAAAGAATGTCACCATCCGATAAAAATGAACTGCTTTTTCAGTACGGAATCAATTACAACGATCTTCCGTCTTGGCAAAAACGCGGTGTCGGAATATTTAATAAGGAAGTTAACAAACAAGGCTATAATCCTGTAACACAGCAAACGGTAGATTGTGTAAGAAATGAATTGTTTGTGGAAAAGGAATTGATGATTCGCGAGGAATATCGTGGGTTTTTAAAGAGTTTTTTTGATTGATTTTTTAAGGGTACGGAAAGCCGTAATGGTTTTTTATATTTTTTCAATATATTTCAAAAAATATATGAAACATTTTAATCACATGAAAATATGAGTACAGATGCCACACCAAGTTGGTCAGGCTATATATTTCAAGGAGAAGTAGCTTTATGTAAAGCACTAGAAAAAATTAATGAATTTGGTTGTAATATTCCTGATAGCTACTGCTTAAAATTAGAAGAAGATGAGGATTTTTCTTTAACCACTGATATTTGGGAAACTTTTCAAGTAAAGGCATACACAACTCATAATTACACAAAATATAAAAAAGCATGGGATGATATGATGAAAAGATTTCCAGCAAACGCAGAAAGAAATTATCTTTATTTGCATAAAGATAATGTAGAAGTCGATAAATTCAATGTCACCTTAGAGCAATCCAGATTATCAACAAATGTTATTTCAGGATTGTATACTTTAGATAATGTTATCAATAAGATAGATGATTTAATTTCTGATATTTTCCCCGATTTTGATAAATCAACGATTGAATTAAAAAGAAATTATTGTCTAGTCAAAATACACAAAGCTATAAAGCATAGGCACCAAACTAAAATCATAGAATCATTTAGATTAAAAGAGATTAAACAATGGATCATAGAAGCTGATACTGCTTTTAATGAAGAAATTGCTTGGATAAACATAATTAAGGTTTTCTTTAAAACTATTAATGACAGAATTAATAATTTAAATGAAAATATTCAAAATGAATTGAAGTGGAAAACAAAACTTGAAAGTTATGTTAATAAAATTGATCAGTTAGATTCTAACACGTTAAAGAATGTCATTAAGAACAGGTTAAATGCACACAAGCCAGATCGAATCAGAACAATTGAAGATTTGATAACCTATTTTTCACATGAAGAATTAAATAGGATTATTATCAAATGTTTTGAAAAAACAAATCTAGAACCTTTATTTGATTCCTTATCTTATGATATTGGAGATGGTAGATTTCAATTAAGTTTAATTAATTTAGAAATAAATCATGATTCAACAAGTGCTGAGAAAAAAGACTTACATAAATATTGTGATAATATTGAAAAAAAGAATGTATCGGATATAAATACTTTTATAACCAAATCTTTAGACTTAGAAAGTAAAGATGTTAAAGAGATTCTTAGAAATATAATGAATCCTGAAACTTTAAATATTCCTGTTGATTTGACTGAAGAAAGCAAAACAAACATTACAGACATCAAATGTAATTTTAACTTTAAGGATATTGATAATTTTATTAATCAAATAAATAATGAAGGAATTAATTAAAAAAATTCTATTACATAGTAATTTTGATATTAAAGAAGTTGATTATTCAATTTCAACTCTATTTTCTTTCTTTAAAGATCAAAGGGAAGATTATTTCATTTTACTTTTTATGGATTATGAAGAAATATTGAATTATAATAATTCTGAAGATAAAGTACAGATAGGAAATAAGGATTTAGAATATCTGTTGAATGTAATCATTGAAGAC
>NZ_QEHP01000082.1:0-25221 GCF_003094695.1 Chryseobacterium sp. HMWF035
ATAATATAGTATAAATCGGGGGCGCAAAATTTTCAATTTTGCGCCCCCGATTTTTTAGGTGATGTCAATAAAAAAGACCACCTTTTCAGATGGTCTTGGTATTTTGAATGATTTTTTCTTATAATTCTAAGAAGCTGTAAGAAATTGAAGCACTTTGTGTACCCGATCCTACTACCTTTTTAGTTTTTGCAACTTCTCCGTCTACATAAATATTGATGATTAGCTCAGAATCCGAATAAGGAAGAACAGCATTTGCTGCTAAATTCAACTGAGCCTGACTTGAGCTTACAAACTGCTCTCCGCTGGACCATGTAGTTCCTGTAGGATTAAAAGTAGTACTCTGCCCTGTTCCGATCTGTGTAACTACAGTTGAAAAAGTTCCTGTAACAGGTGGATTTGCAGGTGGATTTGGACCTTTTGTATTTATTTTAGCTTCAAACTGAATAATATGATCTGTAAATTCATCATCGTCATCTTTCTTACAAGAATTAACAACTAAGATTGCTGAAAATAATACAGCGAATAAAAAAGAAAGTCTAAGTAAACTTTTTGATTTGTAAAATTGCTTCATTTCTCCAAATAGATTTTTAATGTTCCAAATATAGGTTTTTTATCAATATAAAAATAACTTTTATGAAAAATTTCCAACAATGATTTGTAAATAATATCAATTCAATAAATAATTATAACGCTGTTTTTGTCTAAATATTGGGCGGGTTTAATATTAGTTTTAAGACAGTTTGTCCATCTGTTTTAAATGGTCTTATTTTGATGAAGCTAAAGAATAAATACATCATTAATAATTATCTTTGCCTTATGAATTTAGATTACATCGTAAGAGAACCCGAAAATATCAATTCCGATACCACCATTCTTTTCATGCTTCATGGCTACGGAAGCAATGAACAGGATCTTTTCAGCTTCAGAGAAACTCTTCCTAAAGACTGGATTATCGTAAGCTTCAGAGCACCGAGAAACACCCAGTTTGAAGGCTTTTCATGGTATGATATCGATTTTAACAATCCTGACAACTTTATTGATGTTCCGCAGGCTACAGAATCATTAAACAGCGTTACGGAAAGTATTCTTAAAATTATAAACAGTTATGGAATTACCGAAGGCAAAACTCACCTTTGTGGTTTCAGTCAGGGAGGAATTTTATGTTATGCTCTTGCTTTAAAATACCCTGAAATGTTCGATCTTGTGGCGTGTTTAAGCAGTTACCCGGAAGAAAAATTACTCACCGATATTGTAAGAGATAAGAAAAAACTGGAAAGACTTCGCTTTTTTATTTCTCACGGAACAGACGATGCCGTAATTCCTTTGGAATGGGGAAGAAAAGCGGCAGATCTTTTATATGATTTAAGTTGTTATTTTACATTCAGGGAATACATGAGCGGTCATGGAGTGAATCAGAAAAATTATATGGATCTGATGGACTTTTTCTCCAAATAGATTATCGAAATGTAAACATTCGTTTTAAATTATTAAACAAAATACAAACATTCTCATTTTGGGAATGTTTTTTTATTGATGATAAGGATAAATTCAGTAAATTCAGTAAATGAAACTGAGGTATTTTTTTGTGTTCTTACTGTTCGGCATTTTTATGAATGCTCAAAATTCTTTTGAAGTTCAGGATGCAAAAAAAACCGTCATCCCTTTTAAACTTATTGCCAATTTAATTTTTATTCCTGTAAATATTAATGGAGTAAATCTGACTTTTTTACTTGATACCGGAGTCGCAGAAACTTCTATTTTCAGTCTTGAAAATAAAGAAATCAATCTCCAGAATATTGAGAAGATAAAATTTGCCGGTTTAGGAGGAAGCGCAAGTATCGACGGATTTCGTTCCGATAATAATATTGCAAAAATCGGAAAGAATTTTGTAAACTATTCAATGACGGTTTATATCATTACAGATCAGGATTTTAATATTTCCTCGCACGTAGGAATTCCTGTAAACGGAATCATTGGCTATCATTTTTTCAAAGATCATCCTGTTTTAATTGATTATTCGTCTAAAAAAATCATCATTTACAACGATGAAACTTTATTTCAGAAAAAAATAAAAAATTTTAAAGAGATCGATATCAGTATTGAAAAAAATAAACCTTATGTGATTGCCGATGTGGAAATGACAAGGGAACGAAAGCCTTCAAAATTACTGATTGATCTGGGGAATAGTGATCCGATGTGGCTTTTTCCTGCCCTCATTAAAGATTTTGTATACAACCGACCGAATATTGATGATTATCTCGGTCGTGGCTTCAACGGTGATGTGTATGGTAAACGAAGCAGAATTCACAACCTGTATCTCGGAGATTTTAAATTTGAAAAGCCATTAACGGCAATGCCTGATGAATACTCCATTCAGCACGTAAATATGGTGGAAAACAGAAAAGGTTCAATTGGCGGAGATATCATGAGACGATTTACGGTTGCATTCGACTATTCTGAACAGAAGATGTATCTAAAAAAGAACGGAAATTACGATGATCCTTTTCATTTCAATATGAGCGGTCTGGATTTTATGCAGGACGGCATGGAATGGACAAAAGATGTGGTGAATCTTCCCGCTAAAAGCAAAGAAAGTCCTTCCAATGGCATTGAAGTGATCAATAATAATCTGCAGTATAATTTTGTCTTAAAACCTATTTTTTCCATTGCCGGAGTGCGTAAAGATTCTCCCGGAGCTAAGGCCGGACTGCAGAAAGACGATCGTTTAATAAGCATTAATGGTAAAAAAACAGAAGACATGACGCTCAATAAAATCATGGAAATGATGAAATCCGATGAAGGAAAAACTATCAATATGCTGATTCAAAGAAAAAATAAACAGATGACTTTAAGCTTCACCCTCGAAGATCCGATACCTTACCAAGAACAAGAATGATATGAAAACCGAAGAAACTACGCTGGACAAAATAAGAACCAGACCACGATTTAAGATGTTTACTCATTTAACCAAAGAAGAATATGCAGAAAATCTGAAAAAATATCTTAAAGAACATAAAGATGAATTTTCCGGCAACATCAATAAAGAAGTGGCTACGATCTGTGTAGAAACAGATTACGAAACCTACTGGAAGCCGAGATTGTCTTTAAGAATTGAAATTGAAGACGAAAAAACTGCGATACGAGGTGTTTTCGGACCCAGTTCCGCAGTTTGGACGTTCTTTATGTTTTTATATTTTGCGTTTTCGATTCTCTGGATGGTTCTTATTTCCATGTATTACGTGGAAAAACAAATCAAAAGTCAGGAGTTTCCCTGGGCGCTTACCGCATCTTTCGTGATGGTATTTTGTATTGCACTCACCTATGCTGCTGCACGTTTCGGGCAGTACAAAGGCAAAGACGAAATGCTGAAACTCAGAAGATTTGCCGAAGAATCTACGCTTCAATTTGAAAAATTGGATTAAGGAGCAACGGTTTTGGTTGTCTGCGGCATTTGTTCCAATACAGCTTTTGCCGCTCTTATAGAATCTACTATTTTTTCTCTGTTGTCCTGTTCTTTCAGTATTCTTTCGATGTTTGGCTCGATCATTTTGGTCATTTCATCTACAGAAACGCTGTTGGCATTCGGATCGCTCAGAAGTTTTCTCCAAGGTTTTCTTTTTCCCCAACCGTAATCTCCGTAAACCATTACTGGAGTTCCTTTTGCTTTTGTAGTCGCTCCTCCGGGATTCAGCACCCAAGTATCTGCATAACCGTAAAGCCATTTTGCATCTTTCATCAATAATCTTAAACATGAATGCGATGCAGGATAACCCGGAAGATCATACTGATGCCATCCGATTCCGTCGAGATTAAAAATATTGAAATTATAAGGCAATTTCCACTCGCTGCTTACCGTTGAGATCGCCAGTTGTTTTTTCCAATTGGCAAAGGTAAGACCCGTTTTTGTTTTCGCCGTTTTCTTTCCCATACTTGTAGGACCCCACTTCACAAGAGTTCCGTTTGAATACACTCCGTACGCCTGAATAGGATAAGAAAAGATAACAAATTTCTTCACCGGACTCAACACATCAAGCTGCATCGGGAAAGGAGAATACTCCATCAATGTAGTATCAATTTTTGCAGGAACCACCAAAGTATCGGCATTCCATTTATTTTTAGAATCCAGTCTGTTTAAAGCTAAAATAGCATAACGTTCTTTCTCTGTATATTTTTTGTTGAAGATTCCGAATAAAGAATCTTTCATTTTTTTGTCTTTAGGGAAAATAAAAGCATTGTAAAAACCATCTTCCTGCATTGCCGGAGGTAAAGATTCTTTTTCTATTACAGAATCTTTTTTTACAACTATGGAATCTTTTTCGGGATCTGGTTCGCTTATTGATGAAGTGGTGTCACTGATTTTGTCGCTGATTTTTTCAATTTCTTTTTTACAGGAAACCACCATTAAACTGATAAAGAATGCATAAAGAAATGATTTTTTCACAAGTCTGTTTTTCATAAATAAAAATGGGCAATAATTTTTTTTCTACTCAGTACAAATATCAGACCTAAAATCGGATAAAAAAAATGCGGAATCAATTTACCGTAAAAATACGGTGAACAGTTAATCTATTGAATCGAGAATTATTAAATGTAGTTATGTTAAATATCGTATGAAATTGACTGAAATGTAAGGTATACGAGGTTAATTATCCGAATTAATTTAACCTGATGATTTTTAATCTGTGCTGACCGGTACCCGTTAAAGCAGTAACAGTACCCACTTCCCCGCCGATTTGTATATTAACAGTTTGTCCGGCTGTTAAGCTCACCACTGTTGAGGGAGAGCTTGTGATATTAACTCCGCTTCCTGCGTATGGAGATGCCGAACAGGATGATTCTGTATCTGTTGTGCCATTTACAATAATTCGGGTTGTTATAGAGTGATTGGCAGCGGTATTTGCGCTGAAACTGTTGTTGACAATAATCTGGTAGGTTCCTGCTGCAGGAGCCGTAAAATTTCCAGAGGTTGTATTATAGGAAGTTCCTACATTTACTGCTGTCGTATTGTAGGGAATAACAGCATAGGCAACAGCAGGAGTATACGTTGTTGTTCTTGAAGCATCTACAAGCAACTGAGGAAAGGTATAATTACCGGGTTCCCATTGACTGGTAGTGGTATTGTAAATCAATGTCTGTCCGTTAGTCGGAGCTGTATTGGCAACATTTCTTCCCTGAATTTTCGCGACCGTGGAGGCTGCTAAAGTTCCGGTAACATCGCCTGCAATGGATATTCCGGATGTTGGATAAGTTCCGGCTGCTGTTAATTGTCCCTGTGCATTAACTGTGAAGGTAGGAATAGTTGTAGACGCAGTTCCATAAGCTCCGGCAGTGACTGCCGTATTGCTTAAAGATATAGTTCCTGTAGATGTTATGGGTCCTCCTGTAAGTCCTGTTCCTGTAGCAATATTGGTTACAGTTCCCGTATTGGAAGTGGAAATCGTTCCGTCTGGAGCAACATTTATTCCTGAACCGATCTTTACCCCTCCAAGAGTTGTGGAACTTGCAATTGGTAAAGAATATGCCGAAGGAAGCAAGTGTTTCTGTCCGTCTGCGCCAATGTATGTGTTTGCATTTCCTGTTCCTCCTGAAACTCCCTGATTTCCTGCAGAAAGGCTTCCAATACCTGTTGTTAAATTGTAATCCACCGCTGTTCCACTTCCCAAAACGGCATTAGTCCCTCCGGTTACAGATAATCCTGTAGTGGTTGTCGTTAAATTACCTCTTGTAAGCGTTGAATTGGGTGATATATTTATCCATGAAGTACCGTTATACTGCAAAATCTGTCCTGTTGTAAGTGCTGAAAGAGATACATCGCTTAAACCGGATAAAGAGAAATTCCCTAAAGTTCCGTTTCCTCTTATATATTGAGCAATTGTTCCCGAGCCGGAAACTGTGATCGTTCCCGAATTGGTAATCGGCGAATTGGAAACACTGAATGCAGCAGGCATACTTAATCCTACACTTGTAACCGTTCCTGAATTCGCTGCCGATATGGTTCCGTCTGGAGCAACATTTATTCCTGAGCCAATCTTTACTCCTCCAAGAGTTGTAGAGCTTGCAATTGGTAAAGAATATGCCGAAGGAAGCAAGTGTTTCTGTCCGTCTGCACCAATATAGGTGTTTGTATTTCCTGTTCCTCCTGAAACTCCTTGAATTCCTGCAGAAAGGCTTCCAATACCTGTTGTTAAATTGTAATCCACCGCTGTTCCACTTCCCAAAACGGCATTAGTCCCTCCGGTTACAGATAATCCTGTAGTGGCTGTCGTTATATTACCTCTTGTAAGCGTTGAATTGGGTGATATATTTATCCATGAAGTACCGTTATACTGCAAAATCTGTCCTGTTGTAAGAGCCGAAAGAGATACATCGCTTAAACCGGATAAAGAGAAATTCCCTAAAGTTCCGTTTCCTCTTATATATTGAGCAATTGTTCCCGAGCCGGAAACGATAATCGTTCCCGAATTGGTAATCGGAGAATTGGAAACACTGAAAGCAGCAGGCATACTTAATCCTACACTTGTAACTGTTCCGCTATTCACCGTATTAAGAATACCACCGGAGAATGTAAGTCCGGATCCTAAAGACAGTGGACTTACATTACCGGAAGCATTTGCATATAAAATTTTATTGAAAAGCCCCGAGTTGGTATAAGCAGCTCCCGCTGATTTTACAATTCCATTTACTTCAAGCTTTTCTGAGGGACTGGATATACCAATTCCTACATTTCCGGAGTTTTTATTATAAATATTACTGCCGGATAAAGTCCATTTCGATTCATCAACCTGTTTAAGGTTACCTTTATTATCAATAACCCTGACTTGTGAATAGAATGAAACAGATAAAACGAAAAAAATAAAATTGAATAATTTGTCCATCTCGTGTTTATCAATAATATAAAAATGAATTATTGGTTTTGGGAAGCAATTTTACTTCAGATACTGAACCTCAATAATGTCGCCTGCCAATACAGACCAATCATTCGGAGCAGTTCCGTTTGGAACCAATGTTATGCCAGATCCGGAAACAGTATAATCTTCATTGGCAATTAGTTTTGCCCCGTTTCTATATACCCAAACCTGAGAATAGGTAGGAAGTGCGGGTGATCCTGTTAAACTGTAAGAAGTCTGACCCGCAGTTGAAGTAAATTTTTCATGCCCGCTTTGTACAAGATCTGTTGAAAGCATTTTTAAGACATTTCCCGTAGCTTCATCCCTTACAAGAATTGTATATCCTGAAGTTCCCAGCGTTGCAGAAGTTGCCGGAACATTAGATCCTGCCTGATTGGTATTCGTATTCTGAAGTACATTGGCAAGACCAAATTTTTTCCCGTTAAGATCTATACTGGTATCATCAGTAAGGGTTCCTCCCAACTGCCACGTTGTTGTTGTTACATTATTTGTAGTATTCGTGAGTGTTGTGATCCCGTTTTTAGCCTGCAGATACTTTATTGTTCCTTTGTTGTCAATCACTCTTATTGTTCCGTTAAGAGCCTGTGCTGCTCCATTGGCAGAGTTTTGGATTACATCACCTGTGGTTTGTTGTGCTTTTACAGCTCCAAAAGCTGAAAAAAGAAATACTAAGATTGCTGAAGTTTGTAAATACCTTTTCATGATAAGTAATTTTAAAGTTTTATAAGAATTTGTAAATTTTTATTTCATCGTTGGCATAGCAGGATACTCCGCTTTCCAGTTTTATATTAAAAGAAGAAAGAACCTGAAAATCTATGTTTACCCCGTTTCTGTAGACTTTTGTATTAGAAGTACTGACGCTCCATGGGGTTGGGAATTCTGTCTGACCGTTTGCAGCAATAATTTTTACAGAAAGGATTTCTGTTCCTGACATTTGTGAAATCCAATTGCTGCCATTATACACAAAAAGAGTTCCGGTGGAATTGTTAATAAATATGTCTCCTATAGAATTTGTAGTGGGAATCGTTGGATCTGAGTTTCCGTAAAAAATTTTCGAACTGTCATTAAATCTAAGCCATTTGCTTCCGTCCCAATAATAATACCCCTTAGTAATTCCTGTATTTGTAGTTGTATTATAAACAAGAAGACTTACAGCAGGATTAGGTACTGTAGAAGTATCTGTAATGTTTTGAAGAGGAACACGAGGAATAAGTAAACCTTTATCTGATGCTTTAGCAACAATATCCAGAGCTGCCGAAGGATCAGGACTGGGTGTGTTTATCCCTACCTGAGATAGAAATAATGGAGAACTTAAAATTGCGCATACAATAAAAATTAACCTCATAGCTTTAAGGTTTTATACTTATTATTATAATCTAACAAGTTAAATGTTCACTAAAATGTATTTGGAATAGATTGCGGAAGCGCAACTACATTAGGTTTTCGAAATAATTTTAATGACATTATTCAATTTTGTGTGATTAATTGAATAATCTTCATCTAACTTTGTGATTATTTAACGAATATACATATTTATTTGAAATAAAAGAAAAATAATTGCAAAATTTAACTAATTTTTAATAAATAATTCAATTAGCTAAATTCTATCATAAATGAAAAGAAAAATTAAAAAACGTTACGGAAAATTAAAATTACCCACCGTTCATTTTAGTAAGTCTTTATTGAGATTTATGAATTCTTGAAAGGAAGTTTAATTAAAAAAATAAGAAATCTACATTTAGTAAACTATCTATTGAGGTGATACCCTTTCTCTAATTTGTTTTTACAGAATACAAAGTAATCTACACAATCCTGCATGAGATGATCATTTTTCACTGAACAATACTTTTGCATTTCATCAACAAACAATTCCTGAATAGTTTCTAATTCAGATAATGATCTTCTCCGTAAAAAACTATCTCTGATATAGTTTTTAAGAATAAGAATGATATAATTTCTCTTAATGCATTTTTCGTCAAACATGTACGGAAAAATTATTCCCATCCATTCGTTATCAAAAAAAAGAACATCTTCATCATCTTCCAAAAGTATTAAACTTTCATCATAAGACCATTTTAAAAGGTTTTCTTTTAGTGCTACTTTATTGCTCCAATCGAAATTGAGTGTGGTCATACATTTATTTAGTTTTTGTCTTTTAGCTTTTTAAAACTGACATAAAGTTTTTAAGAAAATAATTAATTATTTGACTTTAGAAAAATATAATTGAAATAAAATAAAAAAGTCTCCTAAAATTTAGAAGACTTTTTGCGATCCGGACGGGACTCGAACCCGCGACCTCCGCCGTGACAGGGCGGCATTCTAACCAACTGAACTACCGGATCAATTTTGTTTTAAAAGTAAATTGAGAAAACTTCTGCGATCCGGACGGGACTCGAACCCGCGACCTCCGCCGTGACAGGGCGGCATTCTAACCAGCTGAACTACCGGATCAATTTTGTTTTAAAAGTAAATTGAGAAAACTTCTGCGATCCGGACGGGACTCGAACCCGCGACCTCCGCCGTGACAGGGCGGCATTCTAACCAGCTGAACTACCGGATCAAATTTTGTTTTAAAAGTAAATTGAAAAACTTTTGCGATCCGGACGGGACTCGAACCCGCGACCTCCGCCGTGACAGGGCGGCATTCTAACCAGCTGAACTACCGGATCATGTTTTTGTTTCTTAAAGAACTTCGTTTCTTTTTTGTGATGGCAAAAGTACAACTTTTTTCGTTACCTGCAAATTTATTTCAAAAAAAATGCCTCCCGAAAACGGAAGGCGTTCATTATCAAATTTATTATTTTTACAAGTGTGCGCTCAATTTCTCAGCGATCACCTCTTTTGGAGCAACACCCACTAATTTATCAACCACTTCTCCGTTCTTAAAAATAAGAACTGTAGGAATGTTTCTGATCCCGTATTGCATAGAAATATCCTGGTTGTTATCTACGTCTACTTTCCCAACTATTGCTTTTCCTTCGAAATCGTTTGCTACTTCTTCGATGATTGGTCCCAACGTTCTGCAAGGTCCGCACCATACTGCCCAAAAGTCTACTAATACCGGCTTATCTGATTTTAAAACCGTTTCCTGAAATGAGCTATCTGTAATTTCTAAAGCCATTTTTGTTTCTTTTATTTAAATTAATATTATTCTTTTATAATTTCCTTAATTGGATAATCAAAATTACGCTTTTTGAGTAATAAGACTATCTATGCTCAACATTTGTATTTTCTATAGCGAAATCTTTAGAAATTTCTTTCAAAGCTGTTGCCAGTGCATCAATATCTTCTTTAGTGGTTAAATGGCTGAAAGAAATACGAAGCGGCGTGCAATGATCCATTTCGTCTTCAGATAAAACCATCATCATCACCATAGAAGGTTTTGAGGCTCCCGAAGAACACGCACTTCCCTGAGAGATTGCGATTCCTTTCATATCTAACTGAAGCCCGATAAGAGGGTTTTTATACGGTAATAAAGCGCTTAAAACGGTGTAAAGACTGTTTTCCTTCTCAGAACTTCTTCCGTTGAATTTTATGCCTGGAATTTCCGCTGTAAGCCTTTCTACGGCGTAGCTTTTAATTTCCTGCATATGATGGGTATACGCTTCAAGGTTTTTAAGAGAGATTTCCAGAGCTTTTCCTAATCCTACAATTCCTGCAACATTTTCTGTTCCCGCTCTTAAGCTTCTTTCCTGTGGTCCTCCAGTAATAATCCCCTTCAAACCGCTTGATTTTCTGATGAACGCAAATCCAACGCCTTTAGGTCCGTGAAATTTATGGGCACTGCAAGAAGCAAAATCTACCTGAATATCGGAAAAATCCAGATTCATATGAGCCATTGTCTGTACGGTATCTGAATGGAAAAGTGCATTATTTGCCTTGCAGAGTTCCGCTACTTTTTTAATATCGATAAGATTTCCGATTTCGTTGTTGGCATGCATTAAACTTACCAGCGTTTTCTTGTCGGAAGCCTTTAAAAGTTCTTCCAGTTTATGAAGATCAATATCACCCTTTTCATTCGGGCGGATGTAGTTTACCTCTACTCCTTTTCTGCTCTTCATATCCAGAATACTCTCAGAAACACATTTGTGCTCAAGGGGTGAGCTGATGATTCTTTCTATTCCAAGATGCTCGACAGCAGATTTGATGATCATATTGTTCGATTCTGTACCGCAAGAGGTGAAAATAATTTCAGCGGGCGTTACATGAAGATAGTCTGCAACCTGCCTTCTTACGTTTTCGATAAGAATTTTCGCTTCCTGCCCAAAACTGTGTGTAGAGGATGGATTTCCGAAATTCATTTTCATGGTATCAACCATTGCATCGATAACTTCTTCCGAAAGTGGAGTTGTTGCAGCGTTATCAAGGTATACTTTATTCATTTTTACTTTGAAAATATTAGTTTCTGTGGAATATGTACAATCTGTAAAACCTACAAAATCAGTAGAGTTTATTGTTTTAAAAGGCTCTGCTTTATCTGTATATTTTACCGCCCAAAATTAGTGAAAAAATTGGTAATGTCCTTCATTCGCCCACTTCAACATCGGCTTATCTCCGGAAGTATCTCCAAAAGCGATAATTTTATCGTATTTATGATTGCTGATTTCCTGCTGAATTCTTACCAGTTTTTCGTTTCCGTTGCAGTTTTTTCCCACAAAGTTTCCTGTAAAAACTCCGTTTCTGAACTCGGCTTTAGTGGAAATAAGCTGCATTTTAAAAGCTTCGGCAAATGGTTTTGTCCAGATGTCTAATGATGCGGTAACCAATAGACTCTGCGTATTATTACGATCCATATTTTGAATAAAATCCAAGGCATTTTCCCTTACGATTTTAGGATAATAATGCTCAAAAAACTGTCTGGATTTTTTTTCTATTTTTTCCTGAGTCTGCCCTTTCAGAATGGAACCGATAAAGCTTTTTTTCACTTTTTCCGTATCGGCAAGTTTCAGTTTTAAAAGAACAAAAAGCGGAACATGCTTCAAAAACTGCAGACGAAATCTTGTAGGATCATAGAATTTCAGATACATAAACATGGTATCTTTGTAAGTAAGCGTTCCGTCGAAATCGAAGCAGTACAGTTTTTTCATCGCTTTAAGTCAATTTTAGAATATTTATCTTGTAACGTAAAGATCGAAAGTATATTTTAAATAAAATAATTTTAAAGCTTTAATTTTTTAAAAATAAATTCAGGAATATTTCGGATAATCATCATGATAATTCCCCAGACCGGCAAAACATAGGCTACGTTTTTCTGTTTTTTATAAGCTTTGAAAATAGATTCTGCTGCCTCTTTCGGGGTTGCCGTAAGTTTTGGATTCAAAGGCAGACCTTCAGTCATTTTTGTTGCCATAAAGCCGGGCTTTACCGTCATTACATGAACTTTTTTATCGAAAAGATAGTTTCTTAAACCGCTTAAATAAGCTGTGAAAGCCGCTTTTGCACTTCCGTAAATAAAATTACTCTGTCTTCCGCGATCTCCGGCAACAGAAGAAAGACCGATGATTGTTCCGGATCTTCTGCTTTCAAATTTCTGCGCAAAATAATTCATCACAGGAACCAGTTTAGCATAATTGACATCAATAATCCGTTGTGTATTTTTGTTATCATACAATCCTTCTTCTGTTCCCTCTCCTAAATATCCTGTTGCACAGAACAGCAAATTTGAATTGATATAGTCAAACTGATTGTAATCTATCCCTTTCATGAGATCGAGCTCTATTACTTCGGACTGCTGAAGAAATTTCACATCAATATGCCTTGCAAATCTCTCGGTCGTTTCTTTACTGGAGGTAAAAAGATAGATTTTTTCAAATTTCTCTCCTTCCTGCAATGCTTTTTCTACAAAAGCCTGTGCTACTTCCGATGTACTTCCTAAAACGATCATGTCTGCTAAATATTATTTAAAATTCTTTTATGCTGCAGAGACACAAATTTTGAGCTCTGTACATTTTTCAGATAGTTGGTAAGCGAAGATCTGCTCATGCTGTCTTTGGTAAGATAAATTTTACCGTTGTACTGCTCTACAATATCATCAAGTTGATCAATCAGTTTTTTCAGTTTAGAATTGACTTTGAAGTCCAATGCCAGAGAATATCCTTCAAACGGGAATGAATTGTAAGCTTCCGGATTTTCTTTTCCGTACAGCTTTAAAACAGCTAAAAAAGAACCGTTTCCGCTGTTGGCAATGGTTTCCAGAATTTTTTTCATTCCTTCTTTTCCGGATTCTTTGGGAATCATCATCTGATACTGGATAAAACCTGATTTTCCGTAAATCTTGTTCCAATCGTGAACAAAATCCAGAGGATAAAAGAAGGTTTCATAATCAATAAAATTTTTAACTTCCTTTTTGGACTGTTTTTTATAATAGAGATAATTGAAAATCTTTACCGTTAAAGCATTTAGGACAAATCCGGGAAAATAAAACGGAACGGTAGGTTCAAATTTCTTCTTTAAACGTAAAGGTTTTTCTTTAAATTTCTGAGGCAGTTCATGCTGAAAAGCGTGTTCTCCTCTCATCAGGATACTTCTTCCGATATTTTTTCCTTTCTGAAGACAATCGATCCATGCAACGGTGTACGTCCAGCTTTCGCTTTCTTCAAACAAGTTAAAGATTTCATCCAGATTTTCTGCTTTAATGCTTTCCTGACGGATGTATGCCGATTCAATATTTTTAAGCTTGAATTTCGCCGTTAAAATGATTCCGGTTAATCCCATTCCGCCAATAGTCGCCCAGAATTTATCTGAATTTTCTTCTCTTGAACAGTTGATGATGTCACCGTTTTCGATCATCAGTTTAAATTCAATCACATATTCGGAAAAACATCCTTCAGCATGATGATTTTTACCATGAACATCGGAAGCAATGGCGCCTCCTACAGAAACAAACTTCGTTCCCGGCGTTACATATAAAAAATATCCCTGCGGAACGGCAATTTCCAGCACATCGGAAAGAAGAACTCCCGATTCGCATTCGATAATTCCGTTCAGACGGTCGAAACTGATGAATTTATTTAATTTTTTGGTTGAAAATATATGTTCGCCTAATGAAGAATCTCCATAACATCTTCCGTTCCCTCTTGCAATCACTTCATTATGATTCAGAACAAATTCTTTTATTTTTCTGAAGCTGTCATCAGACCTCATTTCTTTTTCCACTATGGGAAAATTGCCCCAGTTGGTTACTTTTTGTACAAAATTCGGCTTCATTTTTTAAAGTAGATTTGAATTAAAAATGCAGCAACCCACAACACTAAGGTGATCTGAATGTATCTGTCTCTGTAAACAATTTTCGTGGGAGATTCGGTTCTGTTGTATACCAAAGTCTGCTGTAAATATCTTAAGAAGGCAAAAACAACAAAAATTACGGTATAAAATACTCTTGAATGAAATCTTGCCTGAACTTCTGGAGACAGGGTAAACATCAGATAACAGATAATAGCGAGGGTAACGGAAATGGAGAGTGCAATATCTGCAAACTGTACATTGTAGCCGTCTAAAGCTCTTCGCGTTTTTCCGGAAACCTGCGCATTGATGAGTTCTCCACGTCTCTTTCCTATGGCTAAAACCAGTGCAAGCACAAAAGTAAGTAAAATAGCCCATTGTGAAATGCTTATTCCCGTAATGTAACCTCCGGATAAAACTCTTAATACAAATCCTACCGCAATGATGGAAATATCAATAATCGGAACGTGTTTCAGTTTAAAAGTATAAGCAAGATTCATCACAAAATAAAATCCTACAATGGTTGCAAATTTCCACAAACTTTCCTGAAAATACATTTGGGCAAAGAAAACCAGTGCGATGTCCAGAATAATAAGTCCTGTAAAAATTCCTACCGCCTGAGATTTTGAGATGGCTCCGCTCGCCAAAGGTCTTCTTCTTTTTTCGGGATGTTTCTTATCTGCTTCAATATCGTTGTAATCGTTTAAAATATAAACGACACTTGCTGCCAAAGAAAAAATGATAAAAGCAAAGATGCTTTTTGCGAGTAAATCGAGGTTTTTTATATTACCCGAGAAAAAAAGAGGAACAAAAACAAACAGGTTCTTCACCCATTGCTCAACACGGAGCAGCTTTAAATATTTCTTCATTTATGTTGTTTCAAATGCAAAAATAGTAATTTAAAAAAATATCACCATAAAAATACAAAAATAACCGCTATTGCGGTTATTCACGAAAATATTTATATGTTAAATAATTATTGACCGTTCTGTGCGTCGTTAATCATTTTTTCATTGGCAGTAATGGCGAATTCTACTCTTCTATTTTTAGCTCTACCTTCTTCTGTATCGTTTGTTGCAACCGGCATACTTTCTCCTTCACCTAAAGCAAATAATCTGTTTGAAGCAATTCCTTTACCTGCTAAATACGCTTTTACAGAGTTTGCTCTTCTTTCGGAAAGACTCATGTTGTAAGAATCTGAACCTTTGCTGTCTGTATGTCCGTAGATATTAATATTAGTATCCGGATTGTTCGTTAAAACCTGAGCCAGTTTATCTAAGTTTGTTTTTGCAGTACTTGTTAAAGCTGAAGAATCGAAATCGAAGTTAACGATGCTTTCATTCAACGTAATTTTGATACCGTCTCCTACTCTTTCTACCTGAGCTCCCGGTAAAGTTTCTTTAATTTCTCTTGCCTGCTTGTCCATTTTAGAACCGATAACATTACCGGCAACACCACCGATAATACCTCCTAAAACAGCTCCTAAAGCTGCATTTTTACCTTTTCCTACGTTATTTCCCAAAATACCACCAAGTACAGCTCCGGAAGCAACACCTACTGCTGTTCCTCTCTGCTGATGGTTAGAGTTTTGTACAGCCTCACAACTTGTAAGCAATAATGCTGATGATAAAAATAACGCTCCGATATATGTTTTTGTAAATTTCATCTTTTTATATTTTTAATATTAAATTATTTCATTCCTGTTCTTTCGAAATTGTAAACAACTCTTACATTTTCTCCGTCGAAAGGAATATTCTGTTCCAATGAGAATTGGTCTGTATTCTGGTTAATCAGCGTTAAAGTATATCCTGCTGTATTTTGCTTCGCTTTTGTTCCGTCAGCAATTTTTTTGAAATTGAAAGTGTTTCCGCTTACTACATCAATTTTAATAGGCTGTGTAAATCCTGCTCCGCAGGTTCCACCTCCGTTTAATGTATATGCTCCGGTCCAGTTATTAGGAATCAGTCTCCAGTGGCTTCCTACGAAACACTGTGCATCTACCCCATCATCGAATGGTTTTACTTTAAAATTTTTATCATAATTTACACTGACGATCTGCCAGTCTCCCTTCATTTTCAAAAATTCTGATCTTTGGGTTTGGGCTGTTTTAGCGTTATTCACCGCGGAACAAGACACTGCAAAAAGCGCTGTTCCCAACATCCCTGCAAGTAGTAACTTTTTCATTTTGTTGTTTATTATTTTGTTACAATAAAGTTACAAAAAACCGTGCCAAAATTAAATATTACCAATAAAAAAAGTCCGAAAATTTCGGACTTTGTATGTTTCTTTCTTAAATACAGGAAGATATACTATTTTTTAACAGTCTTTTTTACGGATTTTTCAGCCTTCTTTGAAGAGCCTGCTTTTCCGTTGTAAAAATTTGTATATGCATATTCCGCTGCTTTTTTAAGATCTATTACGCCTCCTGCTTCAGAGAAATCCCCAAATTGGTTTGCGGTACTTGCGTTGCTGGATTTTACTAAAGATTCTATGATCTGCGCCGGAGTTAAATTAGGCATATAGGCTAATAAAACCGCTGCAGCTCCTGCTACAACCGGAGAAGCCATGGAAGTTCCCTGTAAATATTTGTATTCATTATGAGGAACGGTAGAATAAATTTCTTCACCCGGAGCAAAAACGTTTACCATTTTTTTATTGAAGTTGGAGAAACTCGCTCTTAATGCATCATTTTTATTGGTACTTGCTCCTACAACCAATACATTGTTTACAAATGGTTTTTCATCGGTTACATTTTTAAAATTGGTAGGATAAGCCAAATGCTCTGCCACATCTTCGTTTTCATTTCCTGCAGCTTTTACCAGAAGAACTCCTTTGTCCTGAGCATATTTAAATGCATCCCAAACAACACTTTTACCTGGAGAAACCGGCTTTCCGAAGCTCATGTTTAAAACTTTCGCTCCGTTATCTACTGCGTATCTGATTGCATTGGCAACGTCCTTATCTCTTTCATCACCATTCGGAACGGTTCTTACAGACATAATTTTTGCCACTTTTGAAGCCACTCCATACTGTATTTCTTTTCCGTTCGGAAGACCTGCGATGATTCCTGCAACGTGTGTTCCGTGCTCTGCATCCGGACCTTCGTAATGATTATTTCCGTAGTTTTTTTCAGAGTAATCGTCATAATTATCTCCTACAATTTCTTTTCTCGGATCATAGTTAAGATCATACTGCTTTTCCTGAGGCCCAAAATAATCTAAAGCTTCTTTGATCTGACCTGTCATTGCTTTTTCAAATTCAGCAGCCGATTTTCCTTTAAATTCAGGACTTTGAGCAACCTGTGTTAAAACCTGTACAGCCATTGCTTCTCTCTGATCTGCCGGTTTTATAGCGGCAACATTTTCAGGAGTAAGAGGTTTTCCGTTCAGTAGTTTTACCATTACGGGAATTGCCTCATTAATCATGGAATAGGTTTTGAAACCCTGTTTTGCCTCCACACTTTTCTTGGTGAAAAGATCTTTGGCTTTCATATACATAGCAAATTCTTCAGGCATTTTAGCTTGATTTGCTTTGTTTTTTGTAGAATCGTCTCCTTCAAAAACAGACTTATATTTAGCAACAACTCTGGTTACCTCCATGTTATCGATATCAATATCTCCGTTTTTTCCACCGATGAAATTCCATCCGTGAATATCGTCGACATATCCGTTTCCGTCATCATCTTTTCCGTTGTTCGGCACTTCATTTGGATTTGTCCAGATGTTTTTTACCAATCCGGGATGATCTACCTGAACTCCGCTGTCCAAAACTCCCACCAAAACTGTTTTAGGTTTAAGACCTTTAGATTCTAAAAACTTATAGGCATTTTCTGTATTTACACCATAAACTTTCGTTGTAGCAAAATCTTTATGATACCATGTCATAAGATCTTTATCCTGCATCGGATCTGCCCCCGCTTTCACTTCCTGTGCGTTGGAGAAACCGAATCCCACTAAAAAAACAGCTGCTAATAATACCTTTTTCATTTTACTATGAATATTTAATATTTTTAATATAAGTCAAAGATTCCGGTCCTTTGTTACAAATTAAGTCCAAAACTGATAAATCTTTCAGGAAACCGCGTTTATCAGAGAACGTCTGATAATACTCGTCCATTTCGTATTCTGAAGGAAGTTTTGCCGAAAATTGATCTCTGAAATTAATTTCTTCCGGAAATTTGATATATTCTTCATTCAAAGAATGTGCCTTTTCTGTTTTAAGGATCTGCTGAATGATTTCCAGTGTTTTCAGATTAAAATCCAACAGATATTTTTCTTTCAGATCATAAATTTTTCTGAATTTATCTTCATAAAATTCAAAATACGGAGAGCTTTGATAAGCGGTTTTAATAGATTTCCAATGCAGATTTCTCCAGTCTTCACGGTGAGAAATTTCAATATCCTTAAATTCTCTGCATCCGTTATGAGCAATAGGAATGATTAATGATAATTTTCCGTTTGCCCCAAAAATATTAGCTCTGTTTCTGTAGGTTTGTTTGGGAAAACTTTCAAACTGTTCAAATATAATTTCATTTTCAGGATCTAAAAAAACTGAAAACCAAGAAATTGGCGGTAAATAAAACGCCTGTAATAATACATTCTTCATATTCATAATGCAAAAATGAAGTATTTTTTCAAATACTTCATTCTATTTATAATTTATTTTTTCAATTGAATAATTGATTTTGAAACTTTGTCAAAGATTTAAACTTTGACAAAGTGAATTACAAATCGTCTTCCGTCTTCTTCTTTCTGAATAATTTCACGAAGTATTCCCAACCGAAGAACAGAATAAGAATCATCGCTGCAATCCACCAGTACGAAGTTTTGTTTGCCTCCCCTGTGTTTGTTGCTTTAAACATTCTGTCCCAACGGATTCTCCAACCGTTTGCCTGATAAGAAGAACTTGAATCTTTGAAAGCCCCTTCAACACTCATCCATGTAAACATTGGTTTTCCAACGATATTTTCTTCCGGAACGAAACCAAAGAATCTTGCATCCAAAGAAGCGTCTCTGTTATCTCCGACCATCATATAATAATCCTGCTGAATGGTATACTGATTGGTTTCTTTTCCATTGATGAAAATTTTACCGTTTTTATTCTCCAGCTTATTATGTTCATATTGTGAAATAATCCACTGGTATTCCGGTAAAGTTTCCTGATTGATGGTAACGACATCTCCTTTTTTAGGAATCTTTAAAGGTCCATACCAATCCTGATTCCATGGTTTATTGATTGGGAAAATAGACTGGGTGGTATCAATACTTTTGGTGTATGCTGTTTTATCAGCATTTAATTTATAAGAAATCGTAGCAGAATCTTTAGGGTAGATATTTTCTTCCATACTGATAACGTTGGGCAAAGCTTTAATCTCTTTAGCCGTTTTATCAGTAAGTCCCTGAAACATATATACAAAGCCACCGCTTTTTTCATTCTGAATTTCTCTTACAGGCAAGAATCCGTAAGTATTATAAAGCCCGGGAATGTCTAACTGGGTTCCCGTGTTTACCGTATATGCGTGCTGAACTTCCTGATCTCCTAAAAATGTTTCAGCTTTTCCGTTAACGAAAAGTCTTCCGGCTCTCATTTCGAAAGTATCTCCCGCAACGGCTACACATCTTTTTACGTAAGGATCTTTTCTGTCGATGGCAGTATGCACGGAATCCTGTGGATAATTGAAAACAACGATATCCTTTTTCTGAGGCTTATTGAACTGAAAAATTCTTTCATAAGGTAATTTTACAGCATCTACATAAGATTTAGGATCATCTTTCGGGTTTCCTTTTTCTCCTGTATCCATGATGGTTCCCTGAAGGAAAGGAATTGCAAGGGGACGCATCGGAAGTCTATACCCGTAGCTCCATTTGTTAACGAAAAGGAAATCACCTACCAATAAAGTTCTTTCCATAGATCCCGTCGGAATTCCGAAAGGCTGCGTTACAAAAACGTGAATTATTGTTGCGAAAACTACGGCAAACGTCACAGATCCCACAAATGAATCTTTCTTTTTTGCGTTTTTTTCTTCGTCGGTAAGGAATATTGCATTTTCGTCTTCCAATTCAACATCTTTTCCATAATTTACCGTTGCCATATAGATAAACGGAAGAAGTACGGTAAGAAGCTGATCCTTAAAGAGCGTTTTCCCGAATTTTTTCATTAAATACAAATGAAAAACAGACATCATAATAGGTCCCACGATTGGCAGATACGATAAAATTGCCCACCATTTCGGATGTTTTGTTTCTTTTAAAATAATGAAATAGTTGTAAAAAGGAATAAACGCGAAAAGCGGACTATATCCTAATTTTTTGAACAGTTTCCATGTGGAAATTCCCATCAATACAGATAAAATGAGAACATAAACTGCGTACGTTAAAAAATAATTCATAAATTTTTGTGCCTAATCTATAATATAATTGATGAATGATGTCTGATAAATGATCACAAGTTCACTATTAACACTTCACCATTCACTCTTATTAGTTTGCAATGTAAGAATTTTGTTACAATATTAAAGTCCCAAAACGTCCTTCATCGTGAAATTTCCTTTTTTATCTTTAATCCATTCTGCCGCAACCACTGCACCCAAAGCAAAACCACTTCTGTTAAATGCGGTATGTTTGATTTCGATTTCATCCACTTCGCTTCTGTAAAAAACACTGTGTGTTCCCGGAACCTCATCTTCACGGATGGCAAAAATGCCCAGTTGATTTCCCTGCGTTTCTTCCAGTTTCCAGGAATCGAATTTCGGATTGTTTTTAAAAATTCCTTCGGCGATGGAAATTGCCGTTCCGCTTGGAGCATCCAATTTGTGAATGTGATGAATTTCTTCCAACTGACAAGAATATTCGTCCACATTTTTCATTAAATCTGCCAGTTTTTCGTTTAAGGCAAAGAATAAATTAACGCCGAGACTAAAATTTGAACCATATAAAAAAGCGGTTTCTTTTTCTACAGCCAATTTTTCAATTTCGGATTTTTTTTCAAGCCAGCCCGTTGTTCCGCAGATCACAGGAATTTTGTTTTCCAGACAGGCTTTGATGTTTTCGTAAGCAACTTCGGGTAACGAAAATTCAATTACAACATCGGGATTATTGAGATTTTCAGCAGTTGGAGTTTCTTTTAACCGTGCAACGATTTCATGTCCTCTTTTAGTGGCAATTTCATCAATGATTTTGCCCATTTTACCGTATCCAACTAATGCTATTTTCATGTACTTCTTTATTTAATTTTATAATCTAACACAACGCCCGCAAAGATTTCTTTAAAATTCTCCTGCATATTTTTCATTCGCAAAGGCGTTTGGCTTCGTCGAATCTTCGATTTCACTTAACCAAGTCAGCAATAAATTAGTTTAACAGAATTAATATTAATTATTTTAAAATCTGTAACTTAAACTTAAGCCGGTTTTAGGAGGTGCAATTCCATACTGATCCTGAATCATTGCCGGATTCAGCGTAAGATCCGGATCGTGCCTTGCTTCGTATAAATGTGCATCTACTACCGCATCTACGATGTTCAGAATGTAAATTAATCCTGTAATTGCAATGGCGTAATCTCTCTGTCTCTTGGATCTGTCCTGTGCATTTCCGAGAGCCACCTTGTCGAGCCATGGATGGGTATCGACAAATTCATTCGGTGTTCCGTTGAGTTTGGCGATGTAATATTCTCGGTATTTTCTGTACTGGTTGTCATTCCATACTGCAATTCCTACTCCCGCTCCTACTGCTCCTAAAACAATAGGAACCTTCCAGTATTTTTTATTATACACCTGTCCCAATCCCGGAAGCACAGCAGAATACAATCCTGCTTTTGTAGGATTCAGTTTCAGTGTTTTTTTGGTAGGTCCGTTTGCTTTTTCCAGATCTGCAACAACCTTCGCTTCTGTTTTGGTGTTGTTTTTTTCTACGGCAACACTGTCTTTCGGACGGTAGTCTACCCGAATGGTATCGTTAGGATTTACCTGTGAATACGCAACTGCAAACAGACACAGAAAAAATGTGAAAAGTATTTTCTTCATTTATTTAATATGGGATAAAATATATTCCAGCTCATCTTCATTTTTGAAGTCCAGAACAATTTTACCTTTTTTACCGTTTGGAGAGGCTTTGATTTCAACTTTTACATCTAAAATATCTGCAATCGTTTTCTGCGCTCTTTTATAATTATTGGAAAGCTCGGCTTTTGCTTTTTTTGCTGCCGGAGATTTCGGGTTTTTAATGGCTGTAGCTGCCTGTTCAGCCTGACGAACGTTCAGTTTTTCTTTAATGATGAGATCAAACAAAATCTGCTGATGTTCTTCGCTTTCAAGGCTGATGATGGCTCTTCCGTGTCCTGCAGAAATTTCTCCGCTTCGGATCGCATTCTGAATATCCGGATGTAACCTCAGTAATCTGATGGAATTTGTAATGGTACTTCTGTCTTTCCCAACTCTGTGGCTGAGATTTTCCTGAGTAAGACCGATTTCTTCCATCAATCTCTGATACGTTAATGCAATTTCTATCGCATCAAGATCTTCTCTCTGAATGTTTTCAACAAGTGCCATTTCAAGCAATTCCTGATCATTAACCAGACGGATGTATGCCGGAATAGACTCCAAACCTGCAATTTTACTTGCACGGTAACGTCTTTCCCCGGAAATGATTTCAAACTTTTCGCCGTCTTTTCTTAAAGTAATCGGCTGAATAACGCCTAAATTTTTAATTGACTGTGCGAGTTCGTTCAATGCTTTTTCGTCAAAATAAGTTCTTGGCTGAGACGCATTGGGATAAATATCTTCTAATGCAATTTCTACGATATTCCCTACAAACTTATCTGCTCCCTCATCGGTGGCAGAATTGATCGTTGCTTTGGATTCGGCACTAAGAATTGCGCCCAAACCACGCCCCATCGCTCTTTTTTTATCCTTCATATTTTGTTTTTAGCGTTTAGCTTAGCTAGCTGCTTTTAATTCTTTACTAATTTCTCGTTTTTCAATAAAACTTCTTCCGCCAACTGAATGTACTGTATTGCTCCTTTACTTTCTGCATCGTAATTCAGGATACTTTCTCCGAAGCTTGGCGCTTCGCTTAATCGTACGTTTCTGCTGATGATGGTTTCGAATACCATTTCAGGGAAATGAGAGTTTACTTCTTCCACGACCTGATTGGATAGTCTCAAACGGCTGTCGTACATCGTAAGAAGCAAACCTTCGATATCAAGATCTTTATTGTGGATTTTCTGAACGTTTTTAATGGTATTCAGTAATTTTCCAAGACCTTCCAATGCAAAATACTCACACTGAATCGGGATAATTACAGAATCTGCTGCTGTAAGTGCATTTACGGTAATAAGACCTAAACTCGGCGCACAATCGATAATAATATAATCATAATCGTCTCTTACGCTCTGTAAAGCTTTTTTAAGCATATACTCACGCTCTTCTTTGTCGACAAGCTCAATTTCCGCTGCCACCAAGTCGATATGAGAAGGTACAATATCCAGATTCGGAGTTGCCGTCTGTTTGATGCATTTTGAAGTCTCCACGCTGTGCTCCAAAAGATTGTATGTAGAATATCTTACGTCTTCCACGCCCAAACCTGAAGTTGCATTCGCCTGAGGATCTGCATCGATGATTAATATTTTTTTCTCTAATACCCCTAATGCTGCGGCTAAATTAACAGCTGTTGTTGTTTTTCCAACTCCTCCTTTCTGATTAGCGATACCTATGATTTTTGCCATTGTTAGAACTTTAAGTTTCAAAAATACACATTTTTCCCTGCTCTCCATAAGCGGATAAAACGAAATTTGAGTTAAAATATTGTTAATAAGCAATTTAGCAATAAAAAAAATTATCCACAAAAAAAATTCTTTGTGGATAACTGTTCAAGATTTGTTTTTTATGTCTTATTGATCAAATTTCATCGTGATCGGAAATTTGAAATAACTTCTTACAGGTTGACCTTTAATTTTAGCAGGAATCCATTTCCCTTTAATATTTTTAATGGTTCTTAAAGCTTCATTATTGAAATCAACATTTTTACCGTCTGCTTTAATTCCTGAAATTGACCCATCTCTTTCTACAATAAATGTAACTACAGTTTTCATGATTTCATCCTGATCAAGTCCTGAATTATCAAAGTTATTCATTACTTTATTTCTGAAAGAATCTATCCCACCAGGAAAAGCGGCTTCTTCATCAACCTTTAATGGAATACCTTCAGGATTTTCAACTTTAGGCTCTACTCTTGGAGATGGAGTTACTGAAATCGGTCCTGTATTGATTGTAGGAGCTACGGGAACATAAGTATTTTGCGGCGCAGGGGGCGCTTTAAAATTATCACTTAAACCTGCAACTGCATCATCCGGAATCTTCTCCGTATTAGTATCTGGAGCTTGTCTTGACGGTGTAGGAACGGAACTATCGTAGGTTCTAACCGCAGGATCTACTTTTTGTGGAAGAACAATTGGTGGAGGTGTCACTACAACATCATCCGGAATAACTGGATCTTTAAGATTAATTTCAACTCCTCCGTCATCGGTAATTACTACATCACTTTTAAATGCATTAATCGCAAGCGGAGTTAAAGAAACAGCAGCCAATACACTGACTCCTATAAAAAATGCTTTTGTTAAGATTCTGTCTGATTCTCTTCTTAATACATAAGCTCCGTATTCTTTGTTACGGTGTTCGAAAAGAACTTCGTTAAAACGAAATTCCTGATTTTGATTTGTGTGTTTCATCACTAAAATATTTAAACTGTTAAAAAAATTTGATTATTAGTTTTTATGATCTTACCAATAAGCATTGATTCAATATCAAATTTTTTGCCAAATATTTGTTAAAATGACAACGTTTTTAAAATTTTCATGCCAAGTAAGAAATTTAACTATGTTGTAAATAATAAATTCCTGAGTTTAAATATTTTACGGAGAAAGTTAAAATTGCAGACCTGTATTTTAGCCCAGATTGAGCGGCATGTGTGACCTCTTTTTGAGGTTTCGGCGGCGGCAAAGCCGCTAGTCATGGTCGGAAGATTTTTTTTATTATTTTGAATAATGTTTTTTTTAATTTAACTATTTGATTTCCAATTAATTGTATTTCTGTTTTGGT
>NZ_QEHP01000083.1:0-15375 GCF_003094695.1 Chryseobacterium sp. HMWF035
TTCCAGACACGAATATTACAATAAGCAACTCTAATCATACATTTAGCAACTTTATTACATATTTTAATAACTGTAATTATAAAGTAAAGAATTTTAATTATGCTTTTTCAAACTTTTAGTAGTATTTTTTTAACTTAAATTTAAATATTTGGAACTTGAAAAATACTTTTTGCAACTTTAGAGAGTATTTTACTAACTTCGAAAATAAAATTAAAGCCTGCAAAAAAATATTTCGAACAGAAAATCTGAGTAATCAGAAATCTGCGGGATATAAAAACCATCAAATCCAAAATTTCCATGAAAAAACTCCTCTACATTTTAATCAGTATCATACTTATATTAATCATTATCGTTTTAATCAGAACATTCACCTATCCTTTCAAAAAAACAGATCAGGCAGATTCCGGAGGATGGAAATTTGTAAAGAACGATTCGGTTGTTAAACGTTTTTCCGACGGATTAAAGATCCCAACAGTTTCCACCGGAGAATTAGGGGATTTCGATTATTCCCCTTTTGTAACATTTAAAGAATATCTTAAAAAAGCATATCCAGAAGTTTATAAAAATACAGAATATGTTGAGGTGAATACTTATGGTTTGGTTTTCAGGCTGAAAGGAAGCAGTCCGGATCTCGCTCCCATTATGTTTCTGTCTCATATTGATGTGGTTCCTCCCGGAGATGCGGAGGTGAAAAATACAGCAGAAAATGTTTTCAGACCCAATGATAAACCTTTTCCAGCCATTACAAAAGTTGCTGAAGACTGGGATTTTGCTCCGTTTTCAGGAGCCGTTGCCAACGGAAGAATTTACGGACGCGGAGCAATTGACATGAAAGGAATGCTCTTTTCTCTGATGGAATCCATGAATAATTTAATTAAAAATAAACATACGCCGAAACGCGATATCTATCTGGCTTTCGGATTCGATGAAGAAGTAGGAGGGAAGAAGGGAGCAACACAGATCGCCTCTTATTTTAAGAAAAAAAGCATACAATTTGATGCTGTTTATGATGAAGGCGGTTTAATTTTAGAAAAAGGAAGCATTTCCGGAATCGATTCGGATGTAGCGGTAATCGGCTGTGCCGAAAAAGGTTTTCTTTCTGCCAAAATAAAAGTGAAAGGTTTAGGCGGCCATTCGTCGACACCGCCCATGGAAAGTGCGATCGGAAAAGCTGCCGTTATTATGCAGCGACTGGAAGACGATCAGATGAAACCGGTAATTACCCCTTTAATCCAACAGTTTTTTGATAATATAGGAGGTTCAATGTCTTTCCCGAGCAGAATGGCAATCTCCAATCAATGGCTTTTGAAACCGCTTCTTCTTTCTCAGCTTACCAAAAATAATTCTACCAATGCTTTAGTTCGTACGACAACGGCACTTACCATGATGAAAGGAAGTGACGGAACCAATGTACTTTCTCCCGAAGTGGAATTTGTGGTTAATTTCAGGCTGCTTCCCGGAAATACCGTAAAAGATGTAAAAGCACATATTGCCAAAGCAACCGAAGGTTTTGAGGTGGAAGTGGAAGAAATTGACAATACCAGAGAAGCTTCCGCAGTTTCATCAAGCAATACAAAAGCGTATCAGCTAATTGAACAAGGAGTAAAACAGCTTTATCCGGCAGCTATTGTAACGCCGTATCTTACACTGGGCGGAACGGATGCCTACAAATATCAGATGGTAAGTAAAAACATTTACAGATTTATGCCTGTTAAAATCAATAATTCTGAGCAACAGAGCATTCACAGCACCAATGAATATCTCAGCATCGAAAATTATATGAAAATGATTCATTATTTTGAATTTATTATGACGAATTATGATAAATGATAAATGATAAATGATGAATGATGAATGATGAATGATGAATGATGAATGATGAATTTTACAATTAAATTTCAAGCAGTCGGTGTTTGTAATGTTATCCTGAGCGCGAATCAGTGGAAATATTTTAGATCGTATTCGCTTTATAACATCAATCCAAAATCATCAATTCAAAAAAATTTCAAAACTAAAAAATAACACGTCGAGTTTTGTCGCATTACCGCAATAGCTTTGTCTTATCAAAATTACGAAGCTATGGAACTGCCATTATATCTAAGTTTTAAAGAGTTTGAAAACACCTATTACGACAACCTTGAAAAATGGTTTGAGGAATATAAGAATACAAGCGAAACCGACTATCTGAAAGCACTTTCGGATCTGTACAGCCCTTATCTGTATTACAACTTTGCCAACGACAGACTTCAGGCAGATGCTTCCATACAGATCAAAGACTGCTTTTTTCCTTATTACGACAAAATCGGGATTTCTTTCTGCACAACCTGTGAAAACGGAAAGCCTGCCAAAAATTTGAAGAAAATCAATCATCAGTTCGAATGGAAAACCGTTACGATGATGGAATATGCACAGCATATTTTGGATAAAATCAACAGATACTTGTCGAAAAATAGTAATAAAGAAGATAAAAACGTGCTGGATTTTATCAACGATTTTGAGATCATCACTTCGCGTGAAGGAGCGGGATACTGTGTAAACTACAACCAGCATCAGGCGACAATTCCTTTTCTGAAAGCTTATCTTCCGGTTCACGGACAAACGGTAAATATTGCCGTATACAGAGATTTTCTCTTTTCCGTTGTTCAGATCGCAGAATATATTGATCAGAAATTAAAAGAAGTACAGGCTTTTGAAAGCATGATCTATTCTAAGCTGAAATCAGACGCGAGATTCAAGGTACAGATGAGCCATCAGTTTTTAACGATGTGCAATTAACCAAAACACCAAAACATTCATATAGCTAAATTGTAGTTTGAAATTAGTTGGTACTTTTTCAAACAGAAAATCCCGGTTGAAAAACTGGGATTTTTTCAGGTGGTTTAATATTTTTCTTCTAATTCAATTAACAGCTTTTTCTGTTCATCGTCGGATAATTTATTAAAATCTTCAATATTTATATTTCCTTTTACTTAATAGGTAGGAAATCCTATTTTCTATGTCATTTAATTTATTTTTCTCATTAACAATTGCTTTTTCATACCAGTCATTAATAGCTTTCCGATACATTTTTAAAAGAGAATATTTTTCTGAAAATATAATCGTATTTCGTAAAGTTAAGATGTTATTTTTATTATTGTAAAGTTTTATATATGAAAATTTATCTGGAAGATAGTCTTCAAATTCTAAAATTATTTCGGATAGCCTTTCTTTATTTTTATAGTTGTTATTTAAAATCAGCTTATTGAAAAAGGTTCTGCAATAATTAATTCTTGATAATTGATTATCTATTTCCAATGATTTCAGATCTAAACTATCAAATTTTAATTTTTTAATAGCTATGATGCTGTCAATAGTTTTGATCTCTTTTGTCTCCTGAGCAAAAAATAAAGTTGAGAAAAATATTAAAATAACAGCAAATTGTTTCATGAAATTAGTTTTAGCAAATATATAGATTTCACATAGTTTTGTTTTAAGGAAAACCATAAACTTGAAAAAACAAAAAAGTCTCAGGTAAAACCTAAGACTTTTTATCTGCAGAGAGGAAGGGATTCGAACCCTCGATACAGTTACCCGTATACTACCTTTCCAGGGTAGCTCCTTCAACCACTCGGACACCTCTCTTTGTATTTGAGATTGCAAAAATAGACTATTTTCCGGAATCTGCAAACTCAAAATGCAATTTTATCAGGAAATTTCTCCACAAAGGCTTTGGGAGAAGTTGTCTGCAAAGCTTCCGGTGTAGTTGGGATTGTCAATTAAATGCATCGCTTTGGTAATAGCACTTTCAGCAGTCATATCTTTTCCGCTGATGGCTCCGATTCTTGAGAAAATATTGCTGTTTTCGTATTTTCCGAACGATATTCCTCCTGAAATACACTGACTTACCACCACGATTTCAGTTCCGTTATCTCGGATCTGCTGCAAAGTTTCCACCGTTTTTTCGCTGCTGAAAATGGTTCCCGAACCAAAAACCTGAAGAATAAGAACCTTCATTTTTGGAATTTCTTTGAAGTGATTCAGGTTCATGCCCGGAAAAATTCTCCAGAAAATAATATCTTCCGAAATATGATCGTCAACGTGAAATTCTCCAGCAGAATGATCCCGAAGAAGATTATCCTTAATAATATTCAGATGAACTCCAGATTGTCCGAGAATAGGGTAGTTCGGACTTGCATACGCATCAAAATACTCCGCAGAATATTTCAGGGTGCGGTTTCCTCTCAACAATTTATATTCAAAATAAATCGCCACTTCCTGAATAACCGCTTCGTCATTTTCATACAGACTTGCATAATACAGACTCGTGAGAAGATTTTCTTTCGCGTCGGTCCGTAAATCCCCGATCGGTAGCTGTGAACCTGTTAAAATAACGGGTTTTTTCAATCTTTTCAGCATAAAACTCAATGCAGAAGCGGTGTAAGACATCGTGTCTGTACCATGCAGAATTAAAAATCCGTCGAACTGATGATAATTTTTCTGAATATAATGAGCGATAATTTTCCATTCTTCAGGTCCCATGTCCGAAGAATCCAGCGGTTTTTCAAAAGGATGTACAAAAACTTCGCATTCCATCAGCTTCATTTCGGGCATTTTTTCAAAAATATTTCCGAAATCAAACGCACGAAGGCTTCCGCTTTCATAATCTTTCTCCATACCGATCGTTCCACCGGTGTATATCAACAGGACTTTTCTTTTCATACAGGACTTTTATTAGATTTTTATCCTCCATTCGCAGGATTCCTCAAATTTACGTTAATTTGCAAAGATTTGAAAATGAATGAAAGATTTACAGCAAACTTTTGAGTATTTAAAGCAGTTTTTAACGGAAGAAAGATTACAGAAGATCGAGCATTTTGCGCCGGAAAGTTCAGATTTTATTCTTCCGGTGGTGGAAGATGTCTATCAGTTCAGGAATGCAGCCGCAATTGTGCGTTCTGTGGAAGCGTGCGGTTTTCATAAAGTGGTGGCTTTGCAGGAAGAATACAGTTTTGAACCCAATCTTCGCGTTACAAAAGGCGCAGATACATGGGTGGAAGTGGAAAAAATGCCCAGAAGCATGGAATCTTTCCAGAATATAAAAGACAGAGGATATAAAATTGTTGCGGTTTCGCTGGAAAATAATGCCAAAATGCTGCCCGAATACGAAATTACAGAACCCATTGCTTTGGTTTTCGGGACGGAAATGGAAGGAGTTTCTCAGGAAATTCTGGATTTTGCCGACGAAACGCTGGCGATTCCGATGTATGGTTTTACCCGAAGTTTCAATGTTTCTGTAGCCGCTTCCATTTGTATGTATGAACTGAAGCAGAAATTATTGAAATCTGATATTGATTATAAATTGAATGAAGAAAAACTCCTGAGGATGAAAATCCGTTGGGCAGTAAACTCCATAAGAAGCGGACAGCAGATTTTTGATAAATATTTAAAAGATAATGATCTTGAATTTTAAAAGATGAAATTCTCCATTGCCATAATACTTTTATTATTGATTTTTTCTTGTTCGCGGAAAGATCAAAATTCTACTTCAAAGAAAGATTCAACGATTGTGGCTATTGATTCTGTTGCAGTAAACATTGACAGTTCTAAAATTGAAAATTTGAAACAGGAAGAAGTAGAGTATGAAGAGCCAAAAGACGGAAAATACTCTCAGATTATTAAAGATAAAGATGTTTCTGCAGAAATTTTCTACATTGTAAAACAGGGAAGAATTGATTATTATAAGCTAAAAGTTTATCAAGGAAAAAGAATACAAAATCTTAAAGCTCTTTCAAATTGGGAATTTCGGAACGTGGAAGAAATGGATTTTAGGTTTCAAGATGTAAATTTTGACGGAATCAATGATCTTACAATATCAAAAAAAGTCGGAATGAATTGGTTTATATTAAATGGATGGATTAACAAGAAAGGAAAATTTATTCCTGAAAAAATGCTTAATGAAATCTACAATCCGGTTTTTGATCCAAAGAGCAAAAAAATAGAATCATATCACAGGGTTTCCGGAGTTGGAGAATTTTGGTCGACTTATGAATGGAAAAATAGTAAATTAATCCGTACTTCTTATTCGGAAGATATTGTTGATATCAATTAGTTTAAATCATCTGATTATAATTCCACGCGGCAACAAAAATTCCAGCGGTCTCTGTTCTCAGTCTCTGATTTCCCAAAGAAACAGCTTTGATATTATTTTCAGCTAAAAAAGAAATCTCTTTCTCCGAAAAATCGCCTTCAGGACCTATCAGAAAAGTGATATTTTGCAATCTGGGAATCTCATTGAGTTCGGTTCTTTCTAAATTCTCGTGGCAATGGGCAACAAACGTATGTTCAGGATCAATATTTTTAAGAAAATCCTGAATCTTCATTACATCATTAATAACAGGAAAATGAAATCTTAAACTCTGTTTGGATGCGGCAATTGCCTGTTTTCTTATTTTATCCAGATTGATATTTTTACGCTCTGTTTTTTCCGTTTGGAGAAAAGTAATTTCTGAAATTCCCATCTCGACCGCTTTTTCAACAAAGAATTCAATGCGGTCAATATTCTTCGTCGGAGCAATTGCAATATGAAGTTTCGGACTAAAATCTGGAAGGTTGTTTTTAATCTCATCCACTTCAATATGGGCTTTTTTACCTTCAATCGTCAATTTTCCGGAAGCAAGATTTCCCTTTCCGTCCGTTACATGAATGGCTTCACCATTTTTCATCCGAAGAACTTTTACAATGTGTTGTTGTTCTTCATCATTAATCGTTACCACATTTCCTTCAATTTCGCCGTAAAAAAGTTTCATATTTAAATATTTAGAATCTGCCTAAATTTTGTAGTTGATTATTATTAAAAGTAAGTTTCATTTTCGCTTAAAAATGCCACTCCTGTTTTTATCGTTGTATAAATATCGCCTTCACAATCTCGGTAAGAACAGGTGTAAATTTCCTCAATCCATTTATTGTTCATGAAAATCAAGTTCAGATATTCGTTTTTTCTTAAATTATTTTTGATGGATAAATAATCTCCTTCTTTCGGTTCATATTCAAAACTGAAAACATTTTCTGCATTGATCTGTTCAATAATTTCTTCCTTAATATTCTGAACATATCCGGTTTCTGAACTTGCCGGAAAATAATCGACGAAATCCTCCGATGCTTCATTCTTGCCCGTCACCGTTTCTAAGATCCAGTAATATTTTGAATTCTTCTTAGAATGTTTGCCAAGTATTTTTTCCTCTGACAGTATTTTCATAAATCGTATTTTGCTGTTGCTGAAGTTCTCAGATCAGTAAATTCTCCCCGCTCAAATTTTAACTGAGCAACCATAGCAATCATCGCCGCGTTATCCGTAGTATATTCAAATTTAGGGATGTAAATATTCCAGCCCAGTTTTTCATGATTGTCCTGCATCGCCGTTCTCAAAGCCGAATTTGCCGAAACTCCTCCTGCAATCGCCACTTCATTAATGTTTAAATCTTTCGCTGCCTTTTCAAGTTTGTTCATCAGAATTTCAATAATCGTTTTCTGTACCGAAGCGCAAAGATCATTCATGTTATTTTTAATGAAATCGGGATCTTTTTTTACCTCTTTCTGAATAAAATACAGCACAGAAGTCTTAATTCCGCTGAACGAATAATCGTAATTTTCCAGTTTAGGCTTATTGAAGGTAAAAGCATCCGGATTTCCTTCTTTAGCCAGTCTGTCGATAATAGGACCTGCCGGATAATCGAGATCAAATATTTTTCCGATTTTATCAAATGCTTCTCCTGCGGCGTCATCAATGGTTTTCCCGATAATTTCCATGTCGAAATAATCTTTCACCAGAACAATCATCGTGTGTCCGCCACTCACGGTAAGACACAAAAAAGGGAACTTTGGCGGCACAGGATTTGCATCCTCGATGAAATGGGCTAAAATGTGCGCCTGGAGATGGTTTACCTCAATAAGCGGAACATCCAAACTCATTGCCAAAGACTTAGCAAATGACGTTCCCACAAGAAGAGAACCTAAAAGTCCCGGTCCGCGTGTAAATCCTATCGCAGAAATTGCATTTTGTTGTATATTTGCTTTTGTTAAGGATTTTTCAACAACGGGGATAATATTTTGCTGATGCGCACGCGAAGCCAGCTCAGGAACCACACCGCCATATTCTTTATGGATCGCCTGATTCGCTGCAATATTCGAAAGAATAGAATTTCCCTTGATGATAGCTGCTGATGTATCGTCGCAGGACGATTCAATACCTAAAATTATAGAGTCGCTCATAATAATGGCAAAGTTAGAGAATAATAACGAGAATGAGAACAAAAAATCAGTAGCTGGTAACTTAGGTAATCAGGTACAGAAAGCTGTTGAAAATGCGGAAGGTGTTGTAAAAGAAACAGTTAAGGAAGCGTCTGAACTTGCTTCAGATGCAATTAATCATCCCATTGAGACGGCTGAAGAATTTGGAAAACAGGCGGTAAAAGACGTTACCAGTTATTCCTGGTGGGCAAAACTTTTACTGATTCTCTTTTGGCTGGGTTTAGCTTTGGTAGCTGCTGTTTTTGTGATCATTAACCTTCCTTCCACAAAGCAGTGGGCAGCAGATCAGGCGTTACAAATTGTTAATCGCGACTTTAAAGCCCAAATGTCAACCGAAAGTGTTGAGGTAAACTTTTTCGGAAATGTAAAAATTAAAGGTTTAAAGATCAAAGATTATAAAGGCTATGATTTCATCCAGTCCAAAGAATTTATTGCCAATTCCAACTGGCTTTCTTTAGCCTCCAATATTACTAAAAATAATTCTTTAAGCTTCAATTCCCTTACTTTAAAAAATGCGGATGTAAAAGTGATTACCTACAAAGGCGACAGCATTTCAAACTTTATCCGTTTTACACAACTATTCGACAGCGGTAAAAAAAGAGATCCCAATAAACCTCCGTTTCAGCTCGATTCCCGATTGCAGATTCTGGATTCTAAAGTTTCCATCGTTAATCTGAATTCTCCGGGTGAAAAAGGAAAATGGTTAACCGCAACCAACTTTAATCTGATTGCCCCGAATGTAAAAGTAAACGGAAGAAATATTTCAGGATCAATCAATAATATGTCTTTCACCACAACAAGATGGGGGAAATCTCATTTTGTGGATACTTTTTCTACCGAGCTTTCCATGACGCCGGAATATCTTTTCCTGAAAGATCTTACTTTAAATACAGATCACTCGCTTTTACAGGGAGATATAAAATTCAATCTTCATGATGACGGTTCATGGGCAGATTTTGCAGACAAAGTAAAATGGGACATGAACCTAAAACTGGGAAGCCAGTTAAGCGGTTACGACATCAGTTATTTTGTAACGAACTGGGATAACTTTAAACCTTTCAATGTTTCAGGGAAAATGACAGGTCCGCTGAATGATTTTAAACTGGATAATTTTCTCATCCGAAATCCTGATGTGAATATTGCCACCAAAAAAATGAAGGTGAATAAACTGCTGAAAGGTAATTTTTTAATCGAAACCAACGATCTTTCCGCAGACTTTACCTATAAGGATCTGAAAGCGATGATGCCTTCATTTATTGCTAAAAAAATGAAAAACTTTGCGGATGATTTCGGAAAATTAAAATACAACGGAACCGCAAGTGTAAATCCGAACCGTGTCTACGTCTCAAACGGAAATCTGATGACGGGAATCGGGCAGGCAAAAATCACGAATTTTTCTTTAACGGAATACAGCTCTCCGATGCCGAAATATGCCGGAATAGCCGAAGTGAAGGATCTTAATACTTCCGTGATTACAAAAAACAAATCCGTAGGATTAATTTCTGGGAAGTTCAATATCAACGGACAGAGTTTCGATGTGAATACGATGAAACTGACGACGAAATCACAGATTTCGAGCATTGAAATTATGAATAAGGAGATCAATAATCTGTATCTCGACGGATTATTGGATCATAAAAAATACAACGGACTCATCACCGTGAATGATGAACAGGCAAAAGCAACCATAAAGGGATTAATTGATTTCAGCACTTCAAGAATTTCGATGAATGTAAATGCTGATGTTAATTATCTGAACATGAATTACTTTACCAATAAACCCGGAAACCAGATTGTAAGCGGGAAGGTAAATGGTAAAATGGCAATGTCATCTATCAACGATTTAACACTGGATGTGGAAGCCAGCGGAATTAATTTTGCAACGGCAACTCAGAAATATTCCATTCCGAATGCAAAAGTGAAGACTTTTGTTGAAAACGGAGGACGTGTGATTGACGTGGATGCTCCGGGAGCTGTTAACGGAAAAATTTCAGGACGTTACAATTTAGGAGATCTTGCCGGAATGGTAGAAAACGGACTCAATAAAATTCTTGTGGGTCCTGCACCGAGAAAAATGTACAGAGGACAGACTTTTGCCATGAATTTTGATGTGCAGCAAGGTTTGGTAAGCTATTTTTTACCGGATCTTAAAATTCCGCAGGGTGCAAAAGTAGAAGGTCAGTACGACGGAAATTCCAATAACCTGATTCTGAATGTAGATGCGGCTTCACTGAAATATATCATGACGAAAACTCAGGAGATCACAGAAGCGGACAAAGCTCTGGCTGCTGCAAATCCTGATTATAAAATCAACGAAAGAGATAATATTACCAAGGACAGCGCGATGGTAGACAGCGTCATGGTAAGAATTAATACGGCTAATCTCAATGAGCAGATTTATGCTAAAATCAACAGGGTTCTGTACAATAAAAATGTTCTTAAAGATATTACCTTAAGCGGAAGAAACGAGAACAATACCATTCTTCATCTGGCAACGAAATTTAAGCACGGAAGTCCGGAAGATGAGCTGGATGATAATCTTAAAGAATATGCCATCAACGTTAACCAGTCAACCAATGCAGGAGGAGATTTTGTGTTCAGGTTCGAGCCTACTGAGGTGAAGTTTAATGACGTAACGTGGGCAATAGATACCAGTCCGGAACTCAATCATTCCATTACCTACCGTAAAAAAGAAGGCGATTTTGACATTCAGAATCTCAGGTTTTTTTCAGACAACAGTGCCTTGTTTATTAAAGATGCCCAGTTTAAATCTGCAAAGGATTTTTATGTAGATGCGGAAGTAGATAATTTTGCCATCGAAAAACTGCTGGATATGCAGGGCGGAGGAAACTCTATGAACATCAAAGGTCTTGCAAACGGAAGTGTGAAAATTAAAATGGATAAAAACACGCTGCAGCCTTTGGTAGATATGACGATTGATGACATCATGATGAACGGAAATGATATGGGAGATATTACCATTTCTGCAACCAACAGTTATTCCCTGAATGTATACGATGTCGATATCAAAGTAAATTCCGCAGGAATTATAGGCAATAACAGCCTTCATGTAACAGGAACGGTAAACAACAATACGGCTTCTCCAACCATTGATCTTACCGCAGAAATGCGTGATTTTGATGTTGCTTTTGCGCAGCAGTTCGTGACTTCAGTTTTTGGAAATCTGAGAGGAAAAGCAACGGGAGATCTTAAAATTTCAGGAAAATTCAGCAATCTGGATTACAGCGGTGATATTGCGCTTAAAGGATTCGGGTTAAAACTCTTGTTTACCGGTGTTGATTATTCTTTTGATGATACTGTAATTCCTTTAACCAAAGGTTTGGCGATTCTTAACAGCGTTGAAGTGCATGACGGAAGAACCAATTCGAAGGGGAATATTTCCGGAGCGATACAGTTTGAAACCCTTTCATCAATGGGAGTCAACCTCGTAATGAGAGCCGATAATTTATTAATGCTGAATACCACGCAGAAGGATCTGGATCTTTTCTGGGGAAGAGTTTACGGACAGGGTGATCTTTATGTTGATGGGCCTGTTTCGGGGTTAAGTATTTCTACTCCCAACATGAAAGCTTTAAGTGGAAGTACATTTACATTCAATTCGGGTTCTACTTCCAACGTTGAAGAATTTAAAATGCTGAAATTTTTAAAAGAAGGAAAAGACGGTCTGGTTACTTTGGATGAAAAGAAAAAATCCGGAGCGAATATGAATATTGATTTTGCTTTGGACGTAGATAAAGGTACCACCGTAAATGTTCTTATTGGAGATGGTGTAGGAAATATTATGGTAAAAGGCGCTGCAGAAAAACTTCGTTTCCAGATGAGCCGACAGGGAAATATTGCCATGAACGGAGCCTATAAAGTAGATAACGGAACTTTTGTTTCTAAGGCGATTCTTAATAAAACTTTCCAGATTGAAAAAGGAAGCAGCATTCGTTGGGATGGTGATGCGATGAAACCTGCTTTAGACATCACAGCAAATTATGTAAGAATGGTTTCCAACGCCGGAGAATATCTGAATATGGGAAGTCTTCAGCCGATAAGTGTTCTGCTTCAGGCAAATATTACCCAATCGCTGATTGAACCTAAAATTGACCTTAATGTAACCGCTTTGGATGTTTCCAGCCAGATAAAAGAAACTTTAGCGGCAAAAATGAGTCAGGAAGGGGAAAAAGTACTTCAATTCGGATCTGTTTTATTGTTGAGTACGTTTAATGTTTCAGAGACGGGAGGAGTGAATGTAAATGTGGGAGATGTTGCACAAAATCAGGGATATAATTTGTTGCTGAAACAATTGGGCTCTGTATTGAATACCATGAGCAGCGAATTCCAGATCGACCTGAATTATGTAAAAGGAGATCAGTATTCCAACATCGGAGACAGAGCGAATGCAGGGGTTAGCTTTGCGCTTTCACCAAGGGTTAAAGTAAAAACAGGACTGGGAATTCCGCTTACGAAAACTGAAAATACTGACGTTAATTATCTTTCCGGGGAAGGAACCATAGAATATGACATTTCCAAGAAAAATGACGGAAGTCTTTTGTTACGAGGATATTCCAAACCTTCCAACATCGGAATGGTAAACGGAGCCGGATCGAACGGAACTGCAAATCAGGCTTACGGAGCGGGGATTGTTTGGTCTAAGAGTTTTAATTCTATATTCAAAAAGAAGAAAAAAGATAAAAAACAAACGGCTGAGCAAACGCAAATAAAAACAGATTCTGTAAAATCAGGGAGTAAATAATCAGAATATTTTAATGATTTTTGTCATATGTGTTAATTATTGTTAATCTTTGTTATAATTTTTTTTGTTAAATTATTTTTTATAAATTTGCAAAAAATATGTAGATTTTTTAAAGAAATTGTAATTTAACTAATATGAACTATCAACTGGACGAAATAGACAAGAAAATTCTTGATTTCTTAGTAGAGAACACAAGAATGCCTTTTACAGAAATTGCTAAGCAGATGGATGTTTCTGCGGGTACAATTCACGTAAGAGTGAAAAAGATGGAGGATGCAGGTATTATTTTGGGATCATCTCTTAATATAGATTACGGAAAGTTAGACTATCACTTCACGGCTTTTATCGGAATCTTATTAACCAAATCTAACAGAACTCAGGAAGTTCTGAAAGAATTATCTACTATTCCAAACGTAATTGAAGCTAGCGTAATTTCAGGAAAATATAATATTTTCTGTAAAGTAAGAGCTAAGAATACAGATGACGCAAAGAGAATCATCTATCAAATCGATGATATTCAGGATGTAATGAGAACAGAAAGTATGATTTCTATGGAAGAATACTTAAGTGATAAAAACAGACTGATTAACGCGATCTCTGTATAATCAAATTTTAAACGAATTATATAAAAGAACTTATGAAATCTCTCATAAGTTCTTTATTTTTGTAGTTATGGAAGAATACAGCTATTTTGATGAAGATCCGAAGAAAGGTTGGGGTTTCATCCTTGCTTTTGCAGCATTGCTCTTGTTTACGGTTATGGGATTCGGGATCGATCTTGATGAATATTTGCAGCACGAAACCCTGAATATTCCGGCTTGGTATGCTTACACTGTTTTCGCGATTGATGCTTTAATGGTGGTAAGTCTTGTGCTGATGTTTTTTTACAGAAAAATAGGCATCTTTGCCTTTCCTGCCTTGCTGGTTCTGCATTTCTTTATGCACAACTATTACCTGTCTACTTTCCTTTACACCGACGTTACGAATCTTTTCCTTTTTACAGGTTTCGGAATGCTGGCGATTATTCCGAAATGGAAGTTTTTTAGGTAAACGATCTTTATTAAGAATGTTTTTTGAAAAAAATGTTATTTAATAATATTCATTTGTTGATTAATAATTTGAAGATTAATTAAAACAAAAGAAATATTTTTTTGTTTTAATTAAAAAAACATTAATAAACTTGCCTAAGTGTTTTTTAACATAATAAAATAATTCTCAAAAGTATGATGTAATTTATTATTTTTGATTTGAATTTTAAATAAATTACCATGAAAAACTTAAAGAAAATTTCAAGAGAACAATTAAAATCCGTTCACGGGGGATTACTAGCACCTGACACAGGATGTCATTGTCACGGAGCGCCTCCATCTCCTCAACATCCTACAGGTCTACCGCCTATTGATATTCCAGCAGATGGACCACAAGATTGTTGGGCAAAATGTGACACAGGTACAGAGGGAAATTAGTCGATGGTATTGATGAGTTTTAAAATTATAATGAGAAGGGTATTTTATATCCTTCTTCTATTTTTGTTTTGTAATATTTTTAGTCAAAGACTTACTATTGTTAACAAAAGTGAAGGAGTGATCAATATATTGTATGAAGCTAAACTGATTGTACTAAATAAGGAAGAAAGTAAAATCATTAAAGGAGACTTTAAGAAAATAACCATAAAAAAAGGAAAAGATTTCGTTCAGAGTATTCCATTTTTTTTGTCGTTAGACGAAGACTTACTGTTAACATTTGAAGAAAACAATTTTATAAAGTTTAAAGGGAGTAAAGACGATCTTCATAATTTTATAGTAAACGAACAGCATCCCATATTTTATGGTAACGTAATAAAGTATCAAGACTCTTATTATAAAAATAATATTCAAGAAGTAAAGAACTTATCGGAGCTTGTGTTATCAAATTATTTGAATAAAGTTAAACTTTTAAATGCTTCTCCTCTTGGTGTAAATGACGAGAGATATAAAAAAATAAAAAAATATGTAGTTAACGATTGGCTGAACTCTATATTTCTATTTATCACAGGAAATAAAAAACTGGATAGTCAAGCAAAAGAACTCTTATTATATTATTTTAATAATTATATAAAAAATAATATAGATGTTTACTCATGTGAATTTGATTCAGATTACAATGTTTTGTCTTCTATAGCAAGATATAGAGATCAACTAAAAATAAATCTTCCTGAATATAATATAAGAGTTGAATCTGAAGAAGATAATATTAATAGATATCTTCCTGTAAATTGTCAAAAATTTTATTTCTTAAAAAAATACAACTATTTTAATCATATTAATAATCCGGAACAGGATGTTTAT
>NZ_QEHP01000084.1:0-15952 GCF_003094695.1 Chryseobacterium sp. HMWF035
ATTAAGAAGTGATTAAAAGGTATATTATGTCCTGATTATTCACTCTTTGGTGTTAAAATATGAAATAATCAAAAAAAGTGATGTTTTATTAAAAAATATTATATTTGCATTATCAAACTGATAGCTATTTAATAAACCAGAAATGCAAAAACAGACGAAACTTCAAATCTTATTTACAGCTTTATTTTTTCTTAATTTTAATTTCTCATCAGCTCAGGTTGGGATAGGCACGTCTTCTCCTAATCCTTCTGCCATGCTCGAAATTCATTCTGCCAATAAAGGGGTGCTTTTTCCGAGTGTTGCTTTAGATTCTCAAACCGATAATATTACCATTACTTCGCCTTCCGATGGACTTATTGTCTGGAATAACGGACAGGCAGGATTAGTGGAAACAGGTTTCTTTTACTGGAACAATGCAAAATGGAATATGCTTTCCGTAGAAGGAAATCAGATAAACCCGGTTATTCCCGGAGGAAATGGAGGAAACGGATGGAATGATTCCGCAACGAACAGTGGAACCAATGCAGGAGCAAATACCAATCTTGCTCTAGGAACCAATACCTACGATGACCTTATTTTTAAAGTAAATTCTGTAAAAATGGGAAGACTGGGAGTAGATAATTCCATAAGTTTTGGACCGATGGCAAACGCCGGACAGAACGGTATATCTATAGGAACTTCAAGTTCTTCTTTTCAGGGAGTTTCTATCGGAAACGAAGCTTCTGTAACGGCAAATGACGGTTTGGCAGTAGGAAATAAAGCTACGGCAGCCGCTTTTAAATCGAATGCGATCGGCTACAATGCCAAAACCAATAAAAACGAATCCACAGCAATCGGAAATAATTCTCTGGCAGACGGATTTCAGTCTACAGCAATCGGATATAATTCCAAAACCACAGCCAACGAATCTTCTGCATTTGGAAACAATTCTTTCGCGGCAGGATTTCAGTCAGTGGCATTAGGATACAATGCAAAAACAAACTCCAACAGCGAGACAGCAGTTGGATTCAATACCGTTACCAACGGACAGAATTCCACAGCAATAGGTTCCGGAGCTTCTGCAACAGGGCAGAATTCTACAGCAATTGGTTACAATACCACCACAAGCCAGTATAATGCAATTGCCATCGGAAACAGCAGTGCAAACGTAGGAATAGGAACAAGCACTCCGAATACAACAGCAAGATTAGACGTAAACGGTCAGTACAAATTGGGAAGCAAAGGAACGGTAAATAAAAACCAGATCAGTTTTGAGGTTTGGCCAAGTGTTTCTATTAATAACCTGCCATCAGGAAAATCTACAACCATGGATATTGCTATTCCTGCGACAATGCTTCCAAGCTCTACCAAAGCGACAATTGTGGTAACTCCGGCTTCGGATTTTGCAGGAAATGCATCATTTTCTATCTCGAACCCGAGAATGACTTCCACATCAAATATCACAATTAATCTTACCAATATTTCAGGAAATGCAGAAAGTTTATACTCTTCACATTTCTACGTAACGATTAACGAATTTTAATAGAATTGAATAAATAATACGATGCGTCACTTCAAATAGATTAATCAATCTTCAAGAAGTTTTAATTTAATGGTTATAAAGAAAGGATCTCGCTTATGAGATCCTTTTGATTTTTATTACACTGTAAGATTTTACAGCAACAAAATGAATTTTACTTCATTATTTAATGACTCTTTCTAAAACCCACTCGATAAGATTTTTTTCCGAAGCATGATGATCGGTGGAGAATTCTCCACGTCTTCTGTTGGCAATCACGTTGTTTACGGTAATTGCTTTATGACCTAAAAGTCTGGACAGAGCATAAATGGCGGAAGTTTCCATTTCAAAATTGGTTACGCCAAGATCATTCAGCTTTTCTAAAAACTGATCGTCCACAGCTTTTAAACGCAGTTGTCTTCCCTGTGGAGCATAAAAGCCCGGGAAAGTAGCTGTGTTTCCGTGATATTTTGCGTCTTTGTACAATGCTCCCAATTCTTCCGCCCAGTCTGCAAAATAAAGCATCGGTTTAATTTTCGGGTAAGGGAATTTTTCCATAAAATTTCTGGAAAATTCGTTTTCAAACTCGTAATCCTGATAAAAATGCATTAAGCCGTCCAATCCTACAACATTCTGCGTAACCAGCATATTATCCACCTGAACATCGGGATTCACACTTCCGCAGGTTCCCATTCTGAATAACTGTAAGGCAGAATGTTCCGTTTTAAACTCTTTATTTTTAAGATCGATATTTACCAGCGCATCAAGCTCATTCATCACAATATCAATATTCTCTGTCCCTATTCCGGTAGACATTACAGTGATTCTTTCGCCTCTTAATGTTCCTGTATGCGTGTAAAATTCTCTTTTATTTTTCTTTACTTCTACTTTGTCAAAATATTTTGAAACCTTCGCAACACGATCAGGATCGCCTACAAGAATAATTTTTTCGGCAATATCTTCAGGTAAAAGGTTCAGGTGATAAACACTTCCGTCTTCGTTCAGAACAAGTTCTGAAGCAGCAAGTTTATTCAGCATAAATTCGTTTTTATAGTTTAATACATTGAAATTGTGATTGGTTTCCGCCAATCTTTAAAAATCCTCTCCCAAGATCCTCATCATTATTTTTAGAATGTCAATGTTGGAAATTGACCGTTCGGTAATGAATTTGATTTCGGGGTTTAAAATTAATAAAAATTACCCGAATAGAGATGTAAACATTATTTAATTCAGATTTAAAATTCTGGTAACGTCCGAATTGTGCGCTATTAATAGATTTGCGCAAAAAATTTCATGAGATTTTATCCCTTTGCTGCGCTACTTTTTCTGCTTGTCTTTTCTGCAATGTCTTTCAATCCGGTAGATCAAGGAGTGAAAAGTGAAGATACATTCATCAACAATGGTTTATCGGAATTCAAAAATAAGCTTGAAAATTTAAAATCGGATGCCAAAAGTTTTTCGGAAGATAAAATTTCCCTTGAAGAACTTCAGCAGTCATTAAAAAATACCAGAAATTCTTTCAAGGAAATCGAGTTTTACGTTGCGTATCATTATCCTGAATTTACAAAAACCCACCTCAACGCAGCACCGCTTTTTCATATTGAAGCAGCGGGAACTTCCGCGTACACTCTTCCTCCGGAAGGATTACAGGTTTTGGACGAAATGATATTTTCGGATGAAGCAATCGAAAAAAAGAATGATATTAAAACAATTGCAGATTTTTTATACAACAGCTACGCGAGTTTTTATTTAAGTACCGTAAAAAACGGTTTAAGCAAAGGAAACAATAAAACATTACCGTTAAGAATTGAACTGATCAGAATCTACAGTTTAGGCGTTACAGGTTTCGATACTCCGGGTTCGCTGAATGTTTCCGATGAAACTGTTCATGCTTTTTCAGGGATGCAAAAATATCTTCATGATGATCTTTACTTTAAAAATTATAATATTCGGAAAGCTGATGCCATTTTAACGGACGGAATTAATTATCTGACAAAAAATACAGATTTTGAAACGTTCGACAGGATTGAGTTTTATAAAAAATTCATTCAGCCTTTATACGAAGAATTCGGAAGCTGGGACGGAAGAAGCGATGATTTGAAAGAATTTTCTGGTTGGAATGTGGGGAATAAAAACTTTTTCAGCAGCGATTTTCTGGATCCCTATTTTTATACATTATTAAAAAAAGACGAAGATAACGGAGATTTAAGAAAATTAGGAAAAGAAATTTTTTATGACCAGAATGTGAGTAAAAACGGAAAAATGAGCTGTGCAACCTGCCATTTACCGGAAAATGCGTTCACCGATTTAAAAGCAAAGTCTCAGAGTAACTTAGAGGGAAAAACTGTGCTGAGAAATTCTCCGTCTTTGTATAACGCTGTTTTTGCCAAAAGATTTTTCTATGATTTGAGGGCTTTTTATCTTGAACAACAGGCAGAACACGTCATTTATAATAAAGATGAATTCAATACAAGCTATGAAAGCATCATTAAAAAATTAAAAACCAAACCGGAATACAGAAAAGCCTTTAAAGCTGCTTTTAAGAATGGAGAAATCAATAAAGAAAACTTTTCCAAAGCTTTGAGTTCTTACGTAGCTTCACTATATTCTTATGAAAGCGATTTTGATCGGTTTATGAGAAACGAAAGAGAAATTTCATCGGATGCGAAGAAAGGATTTAATCTCTTTATGGGAAAAGCAAACTGTGCAACCTGCCATTTTGCACCGAACTTTTCAGGTTTAGTTCCACCGTTCTTTAATGAAAACGAATCTGAAGTTTTAGGAATTACGGCAAAACCAATCAGCCAGAAACCTTTGGAATTAGATGCAGATCAGGGAAGAATCAACAGTCCTGTAAGAAAGGAAAATTCATGGATCTATGAAAATTCTTTCAAAACAGTAACGGTAAGAAATGCGGCTTTAACAAAACCCTATTTTCACAACGGTGCTTTCAATACTCTGGAGGAAGTTATGGATTTTTACAACGAAGGGGGAGGAGAAGGTCTTGGCTTAAAGGTGAAAAATCAGACGCTGGCTTCGGATAAGTTGAATTTAACCCAAACAGAAATTAAACAGATTATTGCATTTTTGAATGTTCTGACGGATGTAAGCAGGAAATAGATAACAATAAATGAAATATCCAACAGTTTAAGTACTACAATTATAAAATTTGTAGGTAAACTTTTATTAAAATGACTATATTGCGCCGATAATAAAAACGTATAAAAATTAGTCTTACCAATATCTGTATAGCAGAGCAGATTATTCAGGCTAAAAATAATACGATTAATAAACTATTTACCTTAAAAACTTAAATTTATGAAGTACGTTATCATTTTTGCAGCGATTCTTGCTGTGCTTATTATTTACACGGTAATTTCCAGCCGTAAAAGTTTAAAAAATGCTCCCGGAAGATTAATCAATGCCAGAAAACTGTATGCTGATGGCGATTACAATGCCGCTTTAAAAGAATTAAGAGAGGCATTTGTTCTTCCATTCGGAGACAAAGTAACCCTTGAATACAGAACCCATGTATTGGGCGTTTTAGATCTTTTAACAGAAATTTTAAACGGAATGAATGTTAAGGGCGATAAATTAACGGCTAAATTGTACAAGCGACTGAATGAGGCAACCGGAACGATTCAGATTGAGGAATATCTGCTGAAACCAATCAATGATTTTTTTGATAATACGGAATCTGATGAAAAACTGGCGGAGTTTTTGAAAAAAGCGGTTATGTCGGGTGAGATTGGTGTTGTTTACAGTGACGATAATTCCGGACCGGATATCAGTAACAGAACCAATGAATTTATCAACCGCGGCGGGAAATTTTTAATGAAGGGAGAGTATCAGAACGCGATTGATGTTTATAATGAGGCACTCACCCAAAGTTGGGATCAGCAGGATGAAGCTTTTCTGTACGATCAGTTAGCATCATGTCATTTTATGAATAAAGATATAGTTTCGGCGGAAGCAAATTACCAGAAAAGTATTAGTATTAAACCGTACTATACCAATGTGTGGAACTATTGCGACTTTCTGATTTATAACAAGCGAAAAGCAGATGCGGAAACACAGATGTCTAATCTCGCTACACTGATTAAGACAAAATCAGATCAGAAAGAATACGATAGCCTGTTCAAAAAATGGTACAGCCTGTCTTAGAATACTTAAAGAAATTGAATTACAAAGTCATATATTTTTATATGGCTTTTTTTGGTTCTTATAAGTTCCGACTTAACATAAAATTCATGTAATTAACATTCGGTTTTCCATTAATTAATATTTCTCAAGATTTATTTAAAATCCTATTAACAGGGGCTTCACAGCAATCTGATAGTTTTGCACTGTCTAATAAATCGAAATTTTAAAATGAAAAGAAAACTACTAACAGTTGCAGCTCTTGCAATGGTCACGGGTTCGTTACTGAACGCACAGACTTTTATTTTTAACAAAAATTCCGCATGGAAATACAACGATAGCAATACTGCTTTGGCATCCCAATGGAAAACAGCAACTTATGATGTTTCCACATGGTCTCAGGGAAACGGACCTCTTGGTTATGGTGATCCTGTAACGACCACAACGGCTACAGGACTTATCACGGCTTATTTTGCAAAAGATTTTACCGTAAACTTAAACGATCTTTCTTCCACTATGGAATTAGGAGTGATGAGAGACGACGGAATCGTAGTTTATCTTAATGGAGAAGAAGTCGTAAGAGACAATATGCCTTCCGGGACAATCGATTTCAATACACTGTCAAGTACAACAATCGATGGAGCGGCAGAAAGTGTTTACAATGTTTTTTCTATTCCAAAATCCAAATTCGTTAACGGAAACAACAGAATCTCTATTGAATTGCACAACAGAGGCGCTTCAAGTTCAGATTTAAGAATTGATGCTTATCTTAAAACAACTTCAACCGTAACTCCGGTTCCTTGTAACGCCAATCACATCAGTTGTTTTACTTCCATCGTTCCTACCGCACAGACGAATAAACTAATCATTCCAACAGAACATAAATATCAGCTGATCCTTAAAGAAGGTGACAATTATACAGAAGGAGGAGGTTTAGTAGGAGGACAGAACGATTTCACAGCTTATGTTCCGAAAAATGCAAGCAGTACCAACGGATATCTTTCTGTAAACCACGAAACAAATCCGGGAGGAGTTACCATGGCAGAAATCAATTATAATGCTACTACAAAACTTTGGCAGTTGTCCCGATCAAGAGCAGTGAGCTTTTCGGCTCCGAGTCTGGTTCAGACCATCAGAAACTGTTCGGGAGGAGTTACTCCGTGGGGAACGGTGGTAACTGCGGAAGAGCAGACCACTTCAAGCGACGTTAATGCAGACGGAATGAAAGATTACGGATGGTTGGTAGAAATAGATCCGGCAACCGCTCAGGTCATTTCGCAGAATACGGACGGATCTAAAGGAAAACTTTGGCAGATGGGAATCATGAATCACGAAAACGTAGTGATCAATAATACAGGAACAATCGCTTATTACGGTGAAGACGGCGGAACACACATGGTTTACAAATATGTGATGGATACTCCGAACAATCTTTCTTCCGGAAATCTTTATGTGCTGAAACTGGATCAGGGATTAAGCGGAGGAGATCCTGTTGCAACAACCGCAACTTGGATTCAGGTTCCTAATAAAACAAAAGCAGATCAGAATAACACTACCGCTTTGGCACAGTCACTTGGCGGAACGTCTTTCAACGGAATCGAAGATGTGGATATCAGTCCGCTTGACGGGAAAATCTATTTTACGGCAAAAGGTCTTAATAAAGTGTACCGATTAAAAGATGACGGAGCTACAGCTTCTCAGGTGGAAACTTTCGTAGGAGGTCTTACGACGAACTATTCTTTCGACACAGCGCAGGGAACAAAAACCGAAGCTTGGGGAGACGGAAACGACAACCTTACGTTCGATGAACTTGGAAATCTTTGGGTGCTACAGGATGGTGGTAAAAACTACATCTGGGTAATTGCTCCGGATCATACTCAGGCAAATCCGAAAGTGAAACTATTCGCTTCCATGCCTGCAGGATCGGAGCCGACCGGACTTACTTTCACGCCGGATCACAAATTCGGATTCTTCTCTGTACAGCATCCGGATTCTACGATTTCAACTGATATTGATGCGACAGGAAATACGATTGATTACAGAGGAAAATCGGCAACTGTTGTTATCGCTCTTAAAAACAATTTAGGAACTACAGGTTCATTAGGAACAATTGATGCTCAGACAGAAAATACAGTAACTGTTGCTCCGAACCCGACTTCAGGATTGGTGAAGATCAATTCTCCGAAAGGGTTGAAAAACATTATGGTAACAGCGTACAGTATCGATGGGAAGATTGTTTTCACCCAGAAATATTCAGGATTAAACAAAGTTTTAGACTTAGACTTTACAAAACAGCTTGAATCTTCAAGAGTATTGATTTTAAACATCGAAGCGGAAGGAGGATTCCAGCAGACGGTAAAATTGCTTAAAAAATAAATTATTAATATTTACATAACTGCCGGTGATGATATATTGCCGGTAGTTTTTTATTTGTATGAAAAAGCTCTTTTTTTCTATTTCATTTTTAATACTTTCACAGGCAAAAGCACAGATTGATCCTGTAAAATATCCGACGTATACCAATGTGGATGACGCCATAAAAAGCGGACAAACCATTTACAGCATGAGTTTCAGAGGAAAAACCATGTTCAATCTTCCGGTTGAAATCCAAAAGTTAAAATCCATCTTTTTCCTGAATTTAATGGAAAACAGGTTTGAGAAAATGGATGAGGCAATTTTCAGGCTGAAAGAACTTACCATTTTAAACTTAAACGAAAACAGCATCAAATATATTCCGGACGAAATCGCAGAACTTCAGAAACTGGAAAGCTTTTCCATTAATTTAAATAGTTTAACGAAGATAAATCCGAATTTGGCAAAACTTCAGAAATTAAAGGTGATCCATCTTGATGCCAATAATCTGAACGTTTTTCCGGAAGCTTTACTAAAAATTCCAAGTCTGGAGGAAATTAATTTACAGGGAAATCAGATCAGTTTTATTGCTAAAGATTTAGATCAGATTAAAAAGCTGAAATCATTAAATCTGGCTTCCAATCAGATTAACGATTTGGGAGATTTAGTATTTCCTAAAGAATTAAAATACATAGAATTACAGCAGAATTCAATTTCAAAACTTCCCGATGGATTATTTAAATCCGGAAATCTGGAGTTTTTAAACGTAAGCCAAAACCATATCAAAGAAATTCCGCCCAAAGTAAAAGGACTGAAAAATATAGTAAGCATGAATTTAGCAAACAATCAGCTAAAAGATCTTCCTTCCGAGTTTTCTCAACTGAAGAATCTTAAAACACTGATCTTAACAGGTAATCCGATGGAAAAATCAACCATCGAAAAGTTAAAAACCATGATGCCGCAAACGCAGATCTATTTTTAAAAATCTTAAAATTATAACGTAACATTTGCAAGGCTTCCGCTATCATTTGCTGAACGAAGTGCCGTTGCGAACGAGAATATTTTCAGGTAAGATTAGAAAACTTTCGCGGTCATAGCGTTTGAAGAATTTAAAATTAAAAACTATCCGCCAACTCTCTTGGTTTTATAGCCCATTTCTTTAAGGATATTCATAATCTTATCACGGTTATCTCCCTGAATGATAATTGTTCCATCCTTTTCAGAACCACCGATTCCCAGTGTGGTTTTTATCTTTTTTGAAATGTTTTTAAGTTCTTCCTCGCTTCCTTCCCAGCCTTCAACAATCGTTACGGGCTTTCCGTTTCTGCCTTTTTTCTCAAATTTACACACCAAAGGTTCTTTTTGCCTGAACTGTTCTTCAGGCATCTCAAAATCCTGCTCTTCATGATCAGGAAAAAGGTTTTTCAGTTGATCTCTTAAATCCATAGAGCAAAATTAATAAAATATTTACTTTTTTGCTATTAACTAAAAAGTAAAATACGTTTATACTAAAAACAAATTTTAAACAAAATTTAAGTCCGTCAATTGTTTATTTCATTTCAAAATAAATAAATTTGTAGGACAAAAGTTTATACAAAATGTCGAAAAAAGCAATATTAGCGATCCTTGACGGATGGGGATTGGGAATGAATCCGGACGTTTCAGCCATAGATAAAGCAAACACTCCTTTTATAGATAACTGCCTTAAAAATTTTCCGCATACAACACTCGAAGCGAGTGGTTTAGCAGTTGGACTTCCTGCAGGACAGATGGGGAATTCCGAAGTAGGGCACATGAACTTAGGTGCGGGAAGAGTGGTGTACCAGAATCTGGTAAAGCTGAACATGGCAGTCGAAAACGGATCTTTAGGTCAGCAGAAAGTCATTCAGAATGCTTTTGATTATGCTAAAAAAGAAAATAAAAAAGTACATTTCATCGGTTTGGTTTCCAATGGAGGAGTACATTCACATATCAACCATTTAAAAGGACTTTTAACGGCAGCTCACGAATTCGGATTGAATGAAAATGTTTTCGTTCATGCCTTTACAGACGGGCGCGACTGCGATCCGCTTTCAGGAAAAGGGTTTATCGAAGAACTTCAGGATCACATGGAAAAAACAGTAGGAAAACTGGCAACCGTAGTCGGAAGATATTATGCCATGGATCGTGATAAAAGATGGGAGCGTGTAAAACTCGCTTATGATGCGATGGTAGAAGGAGTGGGGGAACAGTCGACGGATGCATTGGCTTCAATCCAGAAATCTTATGATAATCACGTGACGGATGAGTTTATCAAGCCGATTATCATGATCGATTCCACACAGACAGGAAATGTGGTTCCGATTGCTAAAATAACAGATCAGGATGTGGTGATCTGCTTCAATTTTCGTACAGACAGAGGTCGTGAGATCACGGAAGTACTTTCTCAGAAAGATTTCCCGGAGTTTTTTATGAGAAAACTGCCGCTTTACTATGTTACATTAACAAACTATGATAAAACGTTCCAGAACGTTCATGTAGTTTTCGATGAAGAAGTTTTGCACGAAACGATGGGCGAGATTTTAGAAAAAAATCATAAGACACAGATCAGGATTGCGGAAACAGAAAAATATCCTCACGTTACCTTTTTCTTTTCAGGAGGGAGAGAAGCCGAATTTGTGGGCGAAAAAAGATTGCTTTGTCCAAGTCCGAAAGATGTTCCGACCTACGATTTAAAACCCGAAATGTCAGCATACGATATTACCAACGCGATTGTTCCCGAGCTGGAAAACGAAACCGCAGATTTTATCTGTCTGAATTTTGCAAACACAGATATGGTAGGTCATACCGGAGTTTTTGAAGCAGCCGTTAAAGCAGCCGAAACCGTAGATCAATGCATTGAAAAAGTGGCAACTACAGCTTACGAGCACGGTTATGCTGTTTTCATTTTGGCAGATCACGGAAATTCTGATGTGATGATTAATCCGGACGGAACCCCAAATACACAGCATTCCACCAATCTGGTTCCTTTCATCGTAATGGACAAAGATCAGACATGGAATCTTAAGCCCGGAAAATTAGGCGATGTGGCACCTACGATCTTAAAAGTGATGGGAGTGGAAATTCCTGAGATTATGACTGGCGATATTTTAGTCAGCTAAACAAGAGATAAAAGTTTTAAAGAATGAAATCATTGTTAAATGCGACAGACTTTTCAAACTTAAAAAAGGACAGTAGAAAAAATCCTAACGAACTTTAATCTAAAATATTATTTAAAATTCAGAAATAATAAAGATAAAATGCCGTTATTATTTACATAGCGGTATTTTTTTATGACTAATATCAGAAATAATTAACAAAATATTATGTCCTAAATAATAAATAAAACTATAAATTTGCAGTTTAATCTAAATTCTAAAAATGTATCAAAAGCTTGTAAGGAAAGAAGTAATGGGAATTTTGGAAAAGGAGGTAGGTTCTTTTCTGAATAAATTTTTAACGCCAATCGAGAAAATCTGGCAGCCTTCCGATTATCTTCCGGATCCGTCGAGTGAAGATTTTAAACATGATTTAGAAGAAATACAGACTTTCGCACGCGAAATGCCTTATGATCTTTTCGTAACGCTTATAGGCGACTGTATCACAGAAGAAGCTCTGCCTTCTTATGAATCCTGGTTAATGGGAGTAGACGGAGTAGACCAGGAGCAGAAAGAAATTGGCTGGGCAAACTGGGTAAGAGCATGGACTGCTGAAGAAAACAGACACGGAGATCTTTTAAGCAAATATCTTTACCTGTGCGGAAGAGTGAACATGAGAGAAGTTGAGGTTACCACTCAATATCTTATTAATGACGGTTTCGATCTGGGAACAAGCATGGATCCTTACAGGAACTTCATCTATACAAGTTTTCAGGAAACTGCGACCAACATTTCTCACCGAAGAGTAGGAACTCTCGCAAAACAGTCCGGAAACGGAAAATTAGCTAAAATGTGCGGAGTTATTGCGGCGGATGAAGCAAGACACGCGAAAGCTTACAAACATTTTGTAGAAAAGATCCTTGAGATCGATCCTTCGGAAATGATTCTTGCTTTTGAAGATATGATGCGTAAAAAAATCGTAATGCCGGCTCACATGATGAGACAGTCCGGACAAAAAGCAGGAGAACTTTGGGGACATTTCTCAGACGCTGCGCAAAGATGCATGGTGTATACAGGACAGGATTACATCAATATCCTTAAAGACCTTCTGGACGAATGGAAAATCGAACACGTAAAAGGTCTTAATGAAAAAGCTGAAAAAGCACAGGAATATTTAATGAAACTTCCTGCAAGACTTCAGAAAATCACGGACAGAATTTCAACGCCGGATCTTCAGTTTCAGTTCAGTTGGGTGAAAAGTTAGTTCTATAATTGGATAAATTATAAAGTAGGAGTGCTAAGTGTTTTTGGCACTCTTTTTATTTTGTATCTTTGCATTTCTAAATCTTAAATATAATGATGAATAATAAGAAAATTGCTGTTGATTTCGACGGAACCATCGTAGATGATGCGTACCCTGGAATCGGCAAGGCAAAGGTTTTTGCTTTCGAGACACTTAGAAGACTTCAGGCAGAGGGGTTCAGATTGATTCTGTGGACATACAGACACGGAAAAACATTAGATGAAGCAGTAGAATTCTGCAGAAAAAACGGGATTGAATTTTATGCAGTCAATTCAAGTTTTGAAGGAGAAGTTTTCGATCCGGAAACACAATCCAGGAAGCTGGATGCAGATTGGTTTATAGATGACCGAAATCTGGGAGGTTTTCCGGGATGGGGCGAAATTTACAATATTATTCAGGAAAGAATAGAATTCCGTGTGGAAGGAAAAGAGGTTTTAGCCTATTCAAAACTAAAAAAAGAAAAGAAAAAAGGATTATTCTGGTAGGATAATTAAAATGTAACGATTTAATAATGTATCAATTTACCAATTATTGATATTGTTACATTAATATACTAATACATTGGTAAATTAAAACAATGATTCAATTAAAAACAATAGACGAACTACGTCTTATGAAAGAAAGTGCCCGTTTGGTTTCCAGAACATTAGGAATGTTGGCGAAAGAAATCAAACCCGGGATTACCACTTTATATCTGGATAAATTAGCGCACGATTTCATCAAGGATCATGGTGCAGAACCTGCATTTTTAGGATATGGAGGGTTTCCGTACTCTTTGTGTATTTCTCCGAATGAGCAGGTGGTTCACGGTTTTCCGAGCAAAGAAGAAATTAAAGAAGGAGATGTACTTTCTGTAGACTGTGGTGCTGTTCTGAACGGTTTCGTAGGCGATCATGCCTATACTTTCGAAATCGGAGAAGTAAAGCCGGAAACCAAAAAATTATTAAAAATAGCCAAAGAATCTCTTTATAAAGGAATTGAGCAGTGTGTGAGAGGAAAAAGAATCGGGGATATTTCCCACGCTATTCAGGCACACTGTGAAAAAGAAGGATATGGTGTTGTAAGAGAACTGGTAGGTCATGGTGTCGGAAGACAGATGCATGAAGATCCGCAGGTTCCGAATTATGGAAGACAGGGAAGCGGAAAAGTGATTAAAGACGGATTAACGATTGCAATCGAACCGATGATTAATCTGGGAACTGAAAAAGTGAAATTCCATAATGATGGATGGACGGTGACAACTTTAGACAATCAGCCTTCTGCGCACTTCGAGCACGATGTTGCTGTAATTAACGGAAAACCTGTATTGCTTTCAACGTTCCAGTATATTTATGATGCTTTGGGAATCGTAAGCGATGAAGAAAAAGCCTTCCAATTGGATTTTTAATGAAAAAAGTCACTAAACTTTTACTGAATAAGATTCCGCGTCCGATGCTTATCAAAATGAGCATTTGGGCAAGACCACTTATCTATCAGTTCTTTAAAGGCGATACGTTTTTTGATCCTATTGACGGAAAATCTTACCGTAAATTTCTTCCTTACGGATACGGAAGTCAGCGTGAAAACGCCTTGTCTCCCGGAACGTTGAGTCTGGAAAGACATCGCCAGATGTGGCTTTACCTGCAAAATGAAACCGATTTTTTCATTAAAAATTACAAAGTTCTGCATATTGCTCCGGAACAGGAATTCCTGAGAAAGTTTAAAAGAATGAAAAACTTAAACTACATTTCAGCTGATCTTTTTTCGCCGATTGTAGACGTAAAAGCAGACATTCTCGATCTTCCTTTTGAAAATGAAAGCTTCGATATTGTTTTTTGCAACCACGTTCTGGAACATATTGAAGATGATGCCAAAGCGATGAGCGAACTGTACCGTGTTTTAAGACCGGGAGGTTGGGGAATTCTGCAGGTTCCGATGAAAAATACTCTGGAAAAAACGTACGAAGATTTTACGATAAAAGATCCGAAAGAACGTCAGAAACATTTCGGGCAGTACGATCACGTTCGCTGGTACGGAATGGATTATTTCGACCGACTGAAAAAAGCAGGGTTTGAAACGGATATTAATTTCTATTCTAAACAGTTCACCCAGGAGGAAATAAAAAAATACGGGCTTAGAGAAAATGAAATTCTGCCTTTAGTATACAAAAAATAAGAAACGTCTTCGCAATGAAGACGTTTTTATTGTTATTTCATTTTTTCAAAAAAATAATATGATTGTCTGCAATTTATAATAGTTGAAAAAAATCTTTAAATTCTTGTTAAGTAAAATGTCTTTTCGAGCTTAAAAGCATTTAGTATACTGAATGAACGAAAATTAATGTGCAGAAACAGCTTTCAGTCCAACCACAGATCCAATTAAAGTCACAATAAAGAAAATTCTCCAGAAGCTTACCGGATCTTTAAAAAAGAAAATTCCCATTAAAACAGTTCCTACAGCTCCTATTCCCGTCCAGACTGCATAGGCGGTTCCGATGGGCAGAGTCTGGGTAGCTTTGATCAGTAGAAGCATACTTACCGTTAAAGAGATCAGAAATCCTGCAAACCAAAAATACATTGCCGTACCGCTTGTTTCTTTTACTTTTCCCAAACATGAAGCAAAGGCAACTTCAAATAATCCTGCAATAATCAAGATAATCCAATTCATTTTTCTGTAATTTTCAACTGCAAAGTTCTGTAATTTGGAAAGAATAAAATTTTACAATTGTTAAAAAATCTACTGTAAAGATTAAATTTCATCTATCCAAACCCTCCAACCCTCCAACCCTCAAACTCTCAAACGCTACAACTTAATCTCCGCTCTTATTCTGCTCAGGCTTACCTGCGAAATCCCTAAATAAGAAGCAATATGCCCAAGCTGAACCCTTTTGAGCAGGTCAGGTTTATTTTTTACAAGATCTTTATATCTTTCAAGAGCCGTTTTATATTGCCTAGAAATGATCAGTTCTTCGGTTTTTACCAGTTCTCTTTCCGCAAACTTTCTTCCCCAATTGGCTATATGAATATCCTCGTTGAATAATTTTTTAAGATGCTCTGTTTCCAGTTTGTAGAATTCGCAGTTTTCCAGTAGTTCAATATTTTCGTATCCGGGATTGTTTTCCACATAACTTTTCATGGAAACCACCGGTTCGCCTTCATTTCCGAACCAGAACGTAATGTCTCTGTCTTCTGTGGATGCGTATGCGCGTACAATTCCTTTTTTCAAAAAATAAATATGAGGAATTACTTTTTCAGCTTCCATCAGACAGAAATTCTTGGGATAAGAAACTTCTGTAATGTATTGTTTCAGTTTTATTTTTGAGATTTCTGGAAGTAAGTAAATGCGGTCGAGAATTTCGTCAATTTCCATAATTAAGTCTTGGATAATTCATCTAAAATATTGGTTTTAACAACAGAAAACAAGAAAATTATTCTCCTGTGTTTTGAATTAAATTAAAAATTAATTAAATTTAGAAGGTAAAACGTTTAACCAAAACAACAGTCGGGAAGTATATAAAGATTGCTATTGAATTAATATACAAACAATTTAAATTTAAAATTATTT
>NZ_QEHP01000085.1:0-34051 GCF_003094695.1 Chryseobacterium sp. HMWF035
ACAGAAATACAATTAATTGGAAATCAAATAGTTAAATTAAAAAAAACATTATTCAAAATAATAAAAAAAATCTTCCGACCATGACTAGCTTTGCTGCCGCGCCGAATCCTATAAAATGAGCTCAAACAAATTTGCAATCAGGGCTAAGATGATATCATACATTTGAAAATCACGAAATAACCATAAACTTTGTCATCCTGTAAAGATCTAAGCAGAAATCTTTCCATGATTACTTTTCATACTAGGCTTAGATTCTTTCAGGACGACAAATGCTGTGAAAATACATTTAAAATATAAACAGATCTTAATATTTAATTAAATTTGTTTTTGTAAAAAGTAACGAAATAAAAAAAAGTTACACTTATTGTATAAATTGTAATTATAATGAAAAAATTAACGCTTTCTCTGCTTTTAATAGGAGGAATTTGTTCACAAACTGTGAACGCTCAGGCGACAGACAAAGGTTTAGACCTTAGCTTGATGGATAAATCAGTACGTCCGCAAGATGACTTTTATAACTATGTGAGTGGAACTTGGATGAAGACTGCCAAAATTCCTTCCGATAAACCAACATGGGGAAGTTTCAACAAACTGGCTGAAGATACAGACAACAACTCCATGACCATCCTGAACTCTCTTCTGAAAGACAAATTTGCTGACGGAACAGAAGGCAAGAAAATTCAGGACCTGTACGCAACGTACATGAACATGGCGAAGAGAAATGCAGACGGTATCAAACCGATTCAGGCAAATCTTAATAAAATTGATGCCATTAAATCCGTTGGAGATCTTCAGAAATATTTAATCTATGTAACCAAAGAAGGAGAAAATAACTTCTACGGATGGGGAGTAGATGCAGATCTTAAGGACTCTAAAATGAATGTTGTTTATCTTGGTGACGCATCTTTAGGTCTTGGAAGAGATTACTATCAGAAAGTAAACGAAAAAAACACAGAAGCTTTAGCAGAATATACAAAATATGTAGCTTCTATGTTAAAAGAACTAGGATATAAAAACGCGGATGCTGCCGCTAAAGGCATCGTAGATTACGAGAAAAGCATCGCAAAAACATACTTAACCAACGAGCAGAGCCGTGATAATACGCTTCAGTACAATCCACAAACAATGGCTCAGCTTTCAGCTTTAGTAAAAAATGTAGACCTTCCGGCTTATCTTAAAGCAGTTGGCGTAAATACAGATAAAGTAATTATAGGAGAATTAGGATATTACAAGAATTTAGATAAATTCATCAATACGCAGAATCTTCCTGTAATTAAAGATTATCTTAAATTCCACATGATCCACGGAAGTGCGGCTTACCTAAGCGAAAAATTAGGAGACATGAGATTCGCTTTCTATGGTAAATATTTAAGAGGACAGCAGGAGCAGAGAGCTTTAAATAAGAGAGGTTACGAATTAATTAACGGATCTTTAGGAGAAGCTTTCGGTAAATTATACGTTGAAAAATATTTCCCTGCAGAAGCTAAAGCACAGATGGTTGAGCTTATCGATTACTTAAAGAAAAGTTTCGCGGTTCACATCAACGGATTAGCGTGGATGTCTTCTACAACGAAGGAAAAGGCAATGGAAAAGCTGAATAAGTTCACGGTAAAAGTGGCTTATCCGGACAAATGGAAAGATTATTCCAAATTAACCATCACGCCGGAATCAAAAGGTGGAAATCTATATGCCAACCTTCAGAATATTGCAGAATGGCAGTACAACAAAGACTTAGCTAAAATCGGGAAACCGGTAGATAAAACAGAGTGGGGAATGACGCCGCAAACAGTAAATGCTTACTACAATCCGGTAAACAACGAAATCGTTTTCCCTGCTGCAATCCTACAGCCGCCTTTCTTCAATCCTAAAGCAGATGCTGCCGTGAATTTCGGTGGAATCGGTGCCGTGATCGGTCACGAAATGAGCCACGGATTTGATGATTCAGGTGCACAGTTCGATGCAGACGGAAACTTGGTAGACTGGTGGACTCCGGAAGATAAAGCCAACTTCGAAAAAGCAACAAAAGCTCTTGCCGCACAGTACGACAAATACGAGCCAGTAAAAGGAACTTTCGTTAACGGAACCTTTACCAACGGAGAAAATATTGCAGATTTAGGAGGCGTAAACATCGCTTACGACGCTCTTCAGATGTATTTGAAAGACAAAGGAAATCCGGGAGTTATCAGCGGTTACACGCAGGATCAGAGATTCTTCCTGAGCTGGGCAACAGTCTGGAGAACTTTATCCAGCGAAAAATACATGATCAATCAGGTGAAAACAGACCCGCATTCTCCGGGATATTTCAGAAGTTTCGGTCCTTTAACCAACGTTGATGCTTTCTATAAAGCGTTTGATGTAAAAGAAGGAGACAAATTGTACAAAAAACCGGCAGAAAGAATTAAAATCTGGTAATCACCATTTTAGATACAACCAAAACCGTTCAGCAATGAGCGGTTTTTTTGTTTTTTTTTGGAGCTTTTTCGCGCTTTCCGCACTCGCTATTTCCTGGGATTCGGCGCGGCGGAGCCGCGCCGAATCCCAGGAAATGAGCTCAGACAATTGCTGCAATCGCGGCTAGGATTTCAGTCATTTTTTTCAGCATCAGGAAAATGAATAGAATTATCCCTTGTTCAGAAAATCCCTGTATCATTTGCGGAGTGAATAGTTTATGCTTGTCGAAGTACCTTTGCGAACAAAAAAATCAACGGAATCATTTTGAAAAGAAAACTTCACGCTCCTTGCATGAAATAGTAAATGATTTGTCGTCTTACTCAATCAAAATCAAATATCATTTTAACTGCAAAACAAAATTAGATAATAAAAATAGCAAATTTTATTTACATCCTTTTCATCAATTATTATTTATCACTTATCATTTATAAACTAATTTGTATATTTGGTAAGTTTGTGTAAAATCAAAAACAATTTTTAATGAAAAAGCTAAATATCGGAGTACTTGCCTTTTCAGGTTTGGTATTTTTAAATTCTTGTGGAACAACAAAAACTGCTAATACTCAAAAACCTGAGCCGATGAAAGGAGTTGAAATTGTACAGCCAGAAAAAATGGAAGCAAAAGAAGAAGGATTAAACCTATCGTACATGGATAAAACTGTTCGTCCCCAAGATGATTTTTTTAGCTATGTAAACGGAAACTGGGTAAAAACCACCCAGATTCCTTCCGATAAAGCAAGTTGGGGTTCTTTCAATGCACTCAGAGAAAATGTAGACGATGCTTCTTTGGACATCCTGAACAAAATTTTATCAGAATCTTATCCTGAAGGTTCCGAAGGACAGAAAATCCAGAATCTGTATGCCTCATTTATGGATACCAATAAGAGAAATGCAGAAGGACTGGCTCCGATTAAAGGAGATCTTGCAAAAATTGATGCCATTAAAAACATCGGCGATCTTCAGAAATATCTGCTTGAAGCAACAAAAGTAGGCGACAATTCTTTCTACGGATGGAGAGTAGGTGCAGACCTGAAAGATTCTAAAATGAATGCAGTCTATCTTGGCGGTCCCGATCTTGGTTTAGGAAGAGATTATTATCAGAAAGTAAATGAAGCCAACACCAAAACATTAGCAGAATACCAGACCTATGTCGGAAAACTATTCGGAGTTTTAGGCTATAAAAATTCAGAATCTGCAGCAAAAAACGTAGTGGATTTCGAAAAACAGTTGGCAAACTATTTATTAACGCTTGAACAGAACAGAGATGCCAATTTAAGATACAACCCTAAAAACGTATCAGAATTGCCGGCTTTGGTTAAAAACGTTAATCTTCCGAAATATCTGAAGGATGCCGGAGTAAATACCGAAAGAGTCATCATCGGCGAGCTGAAGTATTACCAGAATATGGATTCCTTCCTTACCCAGAAAAATCTTCCTTTACTGAAAGACTATCTGAAATACCACTTAATCAATGGAAATGCAAGCAATCTGGATGAAAATTTAGAGCAGATCAGATTCGATTTCTATTCCAAATATCTTCAGGGACAGAAAGAACAGCGTCCGATGAACAAAAGAGGACTTTCTTTGGTAAACAGCGTTTTAGGTGAAGCCTTCGGAAAATTATATGTGGAGAAATATTTTACGCCGGAAGCAAAAGCACAGATGGAAATGTATATAGATTACATTCTAAAATCCTTCAAGACACACATCAACGAGATGGATTGGATGTCTCCGGAAACAAAAGTAAAAGCACAGGAAAAATTATCAAAATTCACCGTGAAAATTGCTTATCCGGATAAATGGAAAGATTACACCCAGTTAAAAGTAGAAGCTCCGAAACAGGGCGCAACCTTATATTCCAATCTACAGAATGTTTCAGCTTGGCAATATCAGAAAAATTTAGATAAAATAGGAAAACCGGTAGACCGAACAGAGTGGGGAATGACGCCGCAAACCGTAAATGCCTATTACAGCGGATCGAACAACGAAATCGTTTTCCCTGCAGCCATTCTTCAGCCGCCTTTCTACAATCCAAAAGCAGATGCAGCCGTTAATTTCGGAGGAATCGGAGCCGTTATCGGTCACGAAATTTCTCACGGATTCGATGACAGCGGTTCAAGATTCGACGGAGACGGGAACTTAAATAACTGGTGGACCGATGCAGACCGTAAAAACTTTGACGCAAAAGTAGCACAATTGGCAGCACAATACAGCGCTTATGAACCGGTGAAAGGAAGCTTCGTTAACGGGAAGTTTACGAGTGGCGAAAACATCGGGGATTTGGGAGGAGTGGCAGTAGCTTACGATGCCCTTCAGATGTATCTTAAAGATCACGGAAATCCGGGATTAATCAGCGGATTTACTCAGGATCAGAGATTCTTCATGAGCTGGGCAACAGTCTGGAGAACAAAATCCACAGATCAGTATATGACCAATCAGGTAAAAACAGATCCGCATTCGCCGGGAATTTTCAGAGCATTCGGTCCGTTGGTCAATCAGGATTCTTTCATCAAAGCATTCGACATCAAACCAGGAGACAAAATGTATAAAGCTCCGCAGGACAGAATAAAAATTTGGTAAGACAAGCCAAAAATTGTTAGAAATGAAAAACGCATCAGAAATGGTGCGTTTTTTATTTAATTTTTCATAGTTTAGTGACATCACAAAATATCAGTTTTTAGTTGATATTTAATTTAAAAAGTTAATATTTCAAGAAAAATCTTAACAAAATTTTGTATGTTACAGTTTTTTTTTAAATTTAAACATTGGATTGGTCAGCTATTTGATGCTGATAAAGACAATACACACCAACATCGAAAATCTCAAAATATTAATAATATGGCAATGTTTAATTATGGCGTTGGCGGAAACGAAGTAAAAGTAGACGCCAATGAAGCTATACAGCAGATTCAGGAGAATAAGTCGCTGATAGTAAGCCAGCTTACAACCGACGAATCTTACGTCCCTGAAATTGTAACAGGATTAAAAACTGTAGACGACGTCTTCAAACATTTTCAGCCTTCTGTAAGCGTTCAGCACGAAACGGAGGACGGTAATGTAGTGGAAGAGGAGTTCCGTTTTCAGAATCTTGCGGACTTCACCCCGAAAAATCTTACTCAGAAATCAGATTATTTGCAGCAGTTAAGCATGGAGCAGGAACAGTACAACAAAATTGTACGCCAGCTTAAAACCAATAAAATTCTGCGCAATATGCTGGAAAACGATCAGACAAGAGCTGCATTCGTGGAAGTATTAAAAGAAGTGGCACAGGAACTTGAAAAATAATCTAAAGACGTTACATTAATCATGGACAGTAAATTACAGGCAGCTGAAAACCAACAACAGGGACAGCAGCAACACGCAGATCACCCGAAAGGTAATCCGCTTGCCGAACTCAATAAAATCGGAGGTTTTGGTTTTGTAGAATCCGTTGTAGACGGAATCGCAAACATGAACCCCACCAGAAAAGCCAGAAAGGAAATCTTCCTTAATGACAGCAATAAAGCAGATGAAAGAAAAGAACTTCTCCAGAAAATCAATCTTTGGGTAAACCTTCTGGAAAGCAATGATTCTGCAGATAAAATGGCAGAAACATGCAAAGCTAAAGCTCAGGCTGCCGATCAGAATTTAAAACTAAATCTTAAAAATACGCTTGATGCAGTCCGTCAACTTGAAACAAACTACAGAACGGTCGCTCAATTCTACAAAAATACCGAGCTTGATAAAGTTGATAACGTAAGCATTGTTAATGCAAGTTTAGATCAGGTTTCAGATTTGGATAATCCTATATTTATCGATGCCATTGCAGAAGAATTTAAGAACTACTACGACCGTTTAGACCTTAGAGACAATTACTCTATTTTAGCAATTCCGGGATATTTGGGATCCAATAAAGTCATTGAAAAATGGGCGAAAATCTGTAACGAAAACAAAGTAATGATGGTGACGGATTTCGCGAATCTTGATAAACCGGATGACGTGGTGGATTTATTCCATTCTGCCAATCTTACAGGAGGAGAATTGCACAGAAGTAATGTCATCATGACCTGTAACTGGTTGGTTGGACGCGGAAAAGCGGAAGAAGTAGGAGAGGAGGAAAACGTAGAACTTCCGCCATCAACTTCATTGGCAGGAAAAATTCATAAAACATTAATGTCTCAGGTTGCAGCAGGTAAAAAGCACGGAAACATCAATGAAGTGGATGCCGTAAAATTCGAACTGAAGAAAAGCGAAATTTCCCAGTTGGAAAAAATGGGATTGGTTCCCATGGTGAACGAATACGGAAAGATCATGGCTTTCTCTGCGAAAACTCTATTTACAGGAGACAACATCGGGCTTCAGACCTATTCTGTCGTTCGCGTATTCGATTACGTAACTAAAGTTTTGCTCGATTTCCTAAACAGAAGAGCTTTCGAAAACTGGAACGCAAGAAATGAGGATGATTTGAGAAGACAGATCGTAACCTTCCTTGACGGAATTAAGGGACCGGATAAACTGATCGAAAAATTCAAAATTGTTCGTTTTGAGCAGGATAAAGTAAACAAAGACAGAGTTTGGCTGGATATTCGTCTTACGCCTTATTTCCCTACAAAAAGTTTTGTTATCAAATTAGACGGACACAAAGGAGACGACGGAAACGAGTGGGATGCTGAATATCTTCAGGACTAAACTTAAACCAATCAATACACAAACCGATGCAATTTTTCATCGGTTTTTTTCTACCAAATCGTTAAAAATAGAAATATGAAAGGCAGGCTATTCTACTTTTTGTCCGTAATTTTTATGACTTTCAGTTGTAAAGATAAAAGAGTACAGCAAAATCATCCCATTGATCTTTTTGCCGACGAAATAAAAGAAGGAAAAGCTTACATCATGAAACCGCAGGAATGCTTTGATGAAAGTGATATGGTGATTTCTTCATCAAATATTAAACTAATAGATCAGTCTCAGGGGCGTGGAAAATCTATCTTTATTTACAGGGTTAATAATGGCAAAGTAGAGAAAACGACGAGAGATTCTATGGTGGCTTTTCCGTTCAGTTTTCTTTCTAATCAACAGTTGATGTTCAAAAAAGATTCTACTTCCTATATTTATCTCAAAAAATTGGAAGGATACCGCTTCATCGCAAAAGAAAAACATTTAAAATACCAGTGGCTGAAAGCGGCTCCTGTTTATTCAGTTCAAAAAGAAAATTAAATTATCTTTGTATTTAATAAACAGATGCTTCGACAAGCTCAGCATGACATTTCTAATACTAGTCGTTTTATTAAAAGTGAATTTTTAGCGTTGTCATGCTGAGCTTGTCGAAGCATAAATATGCAGACAGACAAACCTTTGGAAAAAACAAAACAATCAGACTTCAGACACATCGGCAATAAACTTCTTACCTGGTATAAGACAAATGCCCGCGATTTACCTTTCAGACAGACCAGAGATCCTTATAAAATATGGATTTGTGAGATCGTTTTTCAGCAGACCAGAATTGCTCAGGGATTAGGACATTATAATAATTTTGTTCAGCGTTTTCCGGATGTAAAAACCCTTGCCGAAGCAGACGAAAACGAAGTTTTACTGTATTGGAAAGGATTAGGCTATTATTCCAGAGCGATAAATGTTCATAAGGCAGCGCAACAGATCATGAACGATTATAATGGTGTTTTTCCTCATGAATACGATGAAATCTTAAAGTTAAAAGGAGTCGGAAAATATACAGCCGCTGCAGTTTCCAGTATTTGTTTTGAGGGTAAAATTCCGGCTGTGGACGGAAACTTTTATCGTGTACTGAGCCGTATTTTTGCAGATGATTTTGATATTTCAAGTTCAAAAGCTTTTAATTATTTTTCTGAACTCGCTCATTTAATCTTACCTGAAAATGTTGGTGATTTCAATCAGGCGATGATGGATTTAGGTTCCGAAATCTGTAAGCCTAAAAATCCTCTTTGCAGCGAATGTCCTTTGAATGAAGACTGTCTGGCTTTTTCCCTGAATAAAGTTTCTGAATTTCCGGTAAAAACAAAAAAAGTAAAAGCCGCTGATTTGGAGCTGAAATATTATTTTGTTCACAGAAATGGTCAGTTTTTAATCCAACAGAGAAAAGATGATTTCATCTGGAAAAAGTTATTCGAATTTCCGCCTGAAATTTCTGATGATTTAATTCCGTTTATCAAAAGTGTAAAAAATGTAAGCCATAAACTCACGCACAAAAATTTAAGCATAGAAATTTTTAATGTTGAAGTAGAGTCAGAAGAAATATGGCAGAATTTCATCACTCAAAATAATTACATCGTAACCGATGTTGAAGGCTCTCACGAAAAATCCTTCCCAAAACCGTTGGAGAATTATATCCAAAATTATGAAACGGCATACAGAATTTTGTAATGTCATTGCGAGGAGCGAAGCGAGTCTGTGCTGAGCGCGTCGAAGTAAAGCAATCTCAAAAAATACAAAATTTTTATGATTAGATGTTTATCATTCGCTGAGTGAAACGCCCTTGCGAACGAAGAATGTTTTCAATAATTTCAAAGAAACGTTTGCGTATATTGCGTTTAAAATAAACCATTAAGAACATTTAAGCAGTTAAGAAAGATTAAGAATTTGCAGGCAAAATGAAGGATAAGTTTAAAAAATAATTAGATGTAATAAAAAACGCTCTGTGTGCTTATTTAAGTGAAACGCCTTAGCAAACTTAAAAATATCCATTAAGTTTTAAAAGAAAAATCTTCGCGCATTTTGCGTTAAAATTAATTACATGATTAAAATGGAGATTCATTCACATATCTATCATTTGCTGAGTGAAACGCCCTTGCGAACGAAGAATATTTTCAATAATTTGAAAGAAACTTTTGCGCCTATTGCGTTTAAAAAGAAACCATTAAGAGAATTTAAGCAGTTAAGAAAGATTAAGAACTTACAGGCAAACAGAAGGATAAGCTTAAAAAATAATTAGAATGTAATAAAAAACGCTCTGTGTGCTTATTTAAGTGAAACGCCTCTGCGAATTTAAAAACGAATAGCTGTTAAAAAAAATCTTCGGGCCTTTTGCGTTAAAATTAATTACATGATTAAAATGGAGATTCATTCACATATCTATCATTTGCTGAGTGAAACGCCCTTGCAAACGAAGACAGCTTTCAATAATTTCAAAGAAACTTTTGTGCCTATTATGTTTAAAAAGAAACCATTAAGAACGTTTAAGCAGTTAAGAAAGATTAAGAATTTGCAGGCAAACAGAAGAATAAGCTTAAAAAATAATTAGAATGTAATAAAAAACGCTCTGTGTGCTTATTTAAGTGAAACGCCTTAGCAAACTTAAAAATATCCATTAAGTTTTAAAAGAAAAATCTTTGCGTTCTCCGCGTTCAAAAACAAATCATCCAAATCAAAATTCAATCTCAATTTCAAAACCCATTGAAATCCCGAAATTTGTCTTCCGAAATCTGAAATCTAATTTGTACTTTTGCAAAATGTTTAAAAACGCCATTTTTATTTTTGCAGCCTTACTTTTGGTATCTTGCGGAAAAGATCCGGTTCCGAAGCCTTACGGAGAACTTCGACTGGAATATCCCGCACCGAAATATCAGAAATTCGAAAACAACTGTAATTATACATTTGAATATTCAGATTTTGCAAATATTACCGACGCAAAAAAGCCTTGTTGGTACTATCTGAACTATCCGAAAATGAAAGCCAAAGTTTTTGTAACGTATTACCCGATACAGAATGATTTTGCAGCCCATATTCAGGAAGCAGAAAAAATGGTTTATGAACATACCATTAAAGCAAGCGCAATCGACACAAAATCTTTCGAATATCCTGAAAAAAAGGTATACGGAAATTTTTATGAACTCAAAGGTCAGAGCGCTTCCAATCTTCAGTTTTACATTACAGACAGTACCAAACACTTTGTGACTGCCTATTTATACTTTAACACAAGACCGAAACCGGATTCTTTGGCTCCAGCGGTAGATTATATCAAAAGAGATATGAAACATCTGCTGGACACATTTGAATGGAAAAAATAATTTACTTTTAAAATACTTTGAAAAAAATATGAAACTTTTAGTTGTAGGAAGTGTTGCGTTCGACGCAATTGAGACGCCATTTGGAAAAACAGATAAAATTTTAGGAGGTGCAGCCACGTACATCGGGATCACTTCATCCATTTTGGGCGTTAAGTCCGGAATCGTTTCTGTGGTAGGAGGAGATTTTCCGCAGGAATATCTTGATATGTTTACAAACAGAGACGTTAATATAGAAGGAATTGAGATCGTAAAAGAAGGGAAAACATTCTTCTGGGCAGGAAAATACCACAACGACCTGAATACAAGAGATACTTTGGCAACTGAAGTAAACGTTCTTGAAAATTTTGATCCTAAAATTCCGGATTCTATGCAGGATGCAGAGATCTTATTATTAGGAAATCTTCACCCGGGAGTACAGCTTTCCGTACTTGAAAAAATGAACAACCGTCCGAAGCTTGTTATTCTTGATACCATGAATTTCTGGATGGACACGGCTTTGGAAACGCTAATGCAGATGATTGCCAAAACAGACGTGATTTCAATCAACGACGAAGAAGCAAGACAGCTTTCAGGAGAATATTCTCTGGTAAAAGCAGCTAAAAAGATCCACGAAATGGGACCGAAGTTCGTTATCATTAAAAAAGGAGAACACGGAGCTTTGCTTTTCCACGATCATAAAGTATTTGCTATTCCGGCTTTACCACTGGAAGAAGTTTTCGATCCTACCGGAGCGGGAGATACTTTCGCAGGAGGTTTTGCCGCATATTTAGCGAAAAAAGGAACATTCGATTTCGAAACCATGAAGTCTGCATTAATCGTAGGTTCTGCAATGGCTTCTTTCACGGTTGAGAAATTCGGGACAGAAAGAATTCAGGAAGTAACCGAATCGGATGTGTTCGGAAGACTGAAGCAGTTTAAAGAATTAACGACTTTCGACGTAGAAGTACAATAAATACCTCTTTTTAAGAAATATTTATAATAAAAAATTTAGTGTAATTCATTAAGAATTCTAAATTTGCAACTTGTTTAAAATAGTAAAATGATAAATAAACTTAAGATCACTTTTCTTTTTGGAATTTTCATCATGTTGTTTGGTGCAAATATGATGAACGCTCAGTTAAAACAGGGAGATTTAGTGGACGGAATTGCTGCTGTTATCGGTGATGAAATTGTATTGGAATCTGACGTTAACGAGCAGATGAATTATGCAAAACAGCAGGGAGCTTCCAATATAGATAAGTGTGAGTTTTTGGAAAACTTACTGAATAATAAGCTTTTGGTATACGAAGCGAAAAAAGATACCCTGATTGATAACCGTTCTGCAGCCATTAAAGAACAGGCGAATGCAAAATATCAGCAGTTGCTTTCTCAGTTTCCTGATGAAAAAGCAATGTTGGCTGCCTACAAGTTCAGAAACGGGTATGAAATGAAAAATGCGATCGAGAAAATCGATACAGACCAATATTACGGACAGGCTAAAATCCAGAGAATTACAGACAAAGCGGACGTTACGCCAAACGAGGTAACGGATTTTTATAATCTCTATAAAAGTCAGCTTCCCGAGATAAAAGATGAGGTTTCATTATCTCAGATCATGATGTATCCTAAGCTTACTGAGTCTCATAAAGATGAACTCATCAATAAGCTGAAAAAGATCAAAAAAGATATCGAAGGAGGAGAATCTTTCGAAAGTCAGGCAAGGATTTTCTCCGAAGATAAAGGAACTGCGTCCAACGGAGGTTTGATGAAAAACATTTCCAAAGGACAGATGGTTAAACCTTTCGAAGCAGCCGCTTTAAATCTTCAGGAAGGAGAAATTTCAGAACCTGTAGAATCAGAATTCGGATATCACCTTATCCAGCTTGTTAAAAAATCAGGGAAAATCTATGAAGCGAGACACATCCTTTTAATGGCTATTCCTACAGATGAAGAAATTAAAACAGCGAAAGCGAAACTGGACAGCATCAGAGGTTTAATTCTTAACGGAAAAATGACTTTCAAGGATGCTACTTTCAGATTCTCAGATGATAAAAGAACCAAATTCAACGCGGGAGTTATTCCGGGAGCAGACGGATCCAGCAAAATCGAGAGAGAAACAATTCCGGGAACAATCAGCTACGAATTGGCAGGTTTAAACAAAGGAGATATTACAACCGCTTTCGATGATATGGATGAAAGAGAAAGAAAAGTGGTGAAAATCGTAAAAGTGGAAGATGTCATTCCTGCTCACCAGATCAAACTGGAAACAGATTACGACAGAGTAAAGCAGATGGCGCTGAATAAAAAGCGAAATGAAATGATCGAAAAATTTGTTAATTCAAAACTTCCGACAACATTCATCTCCATCGACGGGCGTTACGATTCATGTAATTTTAAAGCCAACTGGAAAAGAGATTCAATTAAAAAATAATCATCAAAACCTTCAGAATTTCTGAAGGTTTTTTTATGCCCAAAATCTTCTGAAAACCGCTATTTTTATTATTTTTACAAGATGAGTAGTTTCATAGATTTTAATTCAGCAAAAAAGCTTCACCAGATGAATTCACAACAAAATAAGATTACACAACTCTTTAATATACAATATCCTATCATTCAGGCAGGCATGATCTGGCATTCCGGATGGAAGCTGGCTTCTGCCGTTTCCAATTGCGGCGGTCTCGGATTAATCGGTGCAGGAAGCATGTACCCCGATATTTTAAGGGAAAATATCCAAAAATGTAAACAGGCTACAGACAAACCTTTCGGGGTAAATGTTCCGATGTTGTATCCTAATCTGGATGAAGTAATTCAGATTATTCTGGAAGAAGGAGTGAAGATCGTGTTCACTTCAGCCGGAAACCCTAAAACGTATACCGAAACTTTGCAGAAAGAAGGTTTAAAGGTAGCTCATGTGGTTTCCTCAACAAAATTTGCCATAAAATGTGAAGATGCAGGAGTGGATGCCGTGGTTGCCGAAGGATTTGAAGCAGGCGGTCATAACGGAAGAGATGAAACCACAACATTCTGCCTGATCCCGAATGTAAGAAAACATATTTCCAAACCGCTGATTGCAGCAGGAGGAATTGCTTTAGGTTCCCAGATGAAAGCAGCCATGATTTTAGGCGCAGACGGCGTTCAGATCGGTTCCCGATTTGCTGCTACTGCAGAAGCAAGTGCTCATGAAAACTGGAAAAATAAAATTACAGAACTTCAGGAAGGAGATACCCATCTTACCCTTAAAGAACTGGCGCCTGTAAGAATGGTTAAAAATAAGTTCTTTAACGAGTTGGAGGAGATCTACAACGTCGGAAGAAATAAAGAATCTCTAATCGCTTCTTTAGGACGTGCAAGAGCCAAAAAAGGAATGTTCGAAGGTGATATGGAAGAAGGCGAACTCGAAATCGGTCAGGTTTCTGCGTTAATTGATGAAGTTCTTCCCGTAGAAACTGTTTTTCAGAATTTACTTAAAGAATTTAACGAAATCAATACACCAAGTTTATAAAATTAATCTGAAAGTTAATGGAAGGAAGGATTGTTAATGTCAACGGAAAAAAACTTTATATAGAATATCAAAAAACTTTAGAAAATAAACCAACCATCGTCTTTTTGCACGATTCTTTAGGCTGCACTCAGCTTTGGAGAGATTTTCCCGAGAAACTGGCTTCACAGACACAATTTAATGTGTTGGTCTATGATCGTTTAGGCTACGGAAAATCTTTTCCTATGCTTACCTGTGAAAGAGATAACAATTATATGGAGCAGGAAGCCGATCTCCTGAATGATCTGTTAAAAGAACTGAATATAAATGATATAATCCTTTTCGGACACAGCGACGGCGGAACCATTGCCCTGATTTTCGCCGCCAGATATCCTGAAAAAGTTACTGCCACTCTGTGTGAAGCCGGACATATTTTCGTGGAAGAGATAACCGTAAAAGGTGTAAAAAATGCTTTTGAAGCTTATAAAACCACCAATCTTCCGCAACGTCTGGCAAAATATCACGGCGATAAAGTTGAAATGATGGTAAAAGCATGGACCGAAATCTGGTTAAGTGACAGATTCAGAAGCTGGAATATTGAATACCTCCTGAAAGATATAAATTCGCCATTGTTATTTATTCAGGGAGAAAATGACGAATACGGAACACTGGATCAGGTTGAAAAAACAATTTCTAAGGTAAGCGGAACCGCAGAAAAATTCATCATCCCGAACATCGGACATACCGCGCATAAAGAAATCCCAGATGCTGTTCTGCAAAAATCCTCAGAGTTTATCAACTCAATTGTAAAGGCATAATATTGAAAAATAATTGGTGAAATTTCTGCAGCATTACATTCCCCTCCTCTGGAGGGGTGGCGAAAATTCAAAGAATTTTTGACGGGGTGGTTAATAAATGCAAGATCAAAGCCCATCAATTTCCATCTGAATATTCGCTCTCGCAAGATCCTCATACTTTTCTTTAAAAATCGGGGTTTTAAAAATATCCTTCTGCTCCAGAAAATGTTTTAAAACCCTTTTTCTTCCCGGTTTATAAAGCAAATCGGGATAGATGGAATATTCCTTCCGGATTTTCTTCGTGTAATCAAAATATACTTCAGAATCTTTTCCGAGAATCGAAAGATCGGCATCCAGAAGATAATTGGTATCGCTGTCTTCAGACAAATGATGCGATTTGGTGGCAATAATCTGCTCAGAAACTTTTTGAATGAAATAATCATCTACACGAAGTCTTTTCAGTCTTACCGCAGCAAATTCAGCACTTTTCTCTTCGTTTGATTTTGATGAAGCATCATAAATTACATCATGGTAAAAAACAGAAAATGAGAGAACATGAAAATTTTCAATTTCATCTTTTACAGCATCCAGTTCAGAGAACATATTCTCCAGATGCTCAAGATTATGATAATGTCTCCCTTTTTCAGTATATTTCTTTTCAATTTCAGACCACAGATCTACAATAAGATTTTGATCTTGGGTGTAAAAAAGACTGTTTTCCAGAAATCTTTCTTTCAGGTTCATTTTCAAAAATTTTCAGATAAAAAAAAGGAACTTTTAAAAAGTTCCCTGATTTGCTTCCAGATTTGCTTTCAGCTCAGCCCAGCCTCCGCCGTTGTAGCCGTCTTTCAAACCTTGAGAGGTAAGATATTCCAAAGCCTTTCCGCTTCTGTTTCCGCTTCTGCAGAATAAAATCACCGGTTTATCAATAGACAATATTTCTTCTTGTCTGTCTTCCACTTCTCCCAAAGGGATATTTTTAGCACCCTCAATGTTTCCGTCCATTTCCATTTCCATAGGTTCACGAACGTCAATTAATGCATAATTTCCTGATTTTATAACTTCTGATAAAGACATAATATATTAATATTTAGAATTAAATTATTTGACGGGTATATGAAAATTGCCTGTAAAGCAATTCTCTGAATTAAGTTCAAACAAATTTATAAAATAATATTAGTTTTGCACTATAAAATCATGACTTCAAACGCAGAAAAATATACACAGCTTATAAAATCCAAGGCAAAAAGTTTTGGATTTCAGAATTGTGGGATCTCAAAAGCAGACTTTCTTGAGGAAGATGCAAAACCACTCGAAAACTGGCTGAAAAATAACTTTAACGGCGAAATGAAGTACATGGAAAATCATTTTGATAAAAGACTGGATCCGAGATTATTGGTAGAAGGCTCCAGATCTGTAATTTCTCTTTCTTACAATTATTTTCCCGAAGAAAAAATTTCCACTCTCGAAAACTTTAAGATTTCGAAATATGCTTATGCGGAAGATTATCATGAAGTTATTAAAGATATTCTGCGATCGATGGTTGCAGAGCTTCAGGAAGAAATCGGGGAATTCGGATTTCGTGTTTTTGTGGATTCTGCGCCGGTTCTGGAAAGAAGCTGGGCGAGAAAATCAGGAATCGGCTGGGTAGGAAAAAATGCGAATTTAATTACCAGACAGAGCGGTTCGTTCTATTTTTTAGCAGAAATAATCTGCGATCTGGAACTTGTTGCAGATCATCCCGTAACCGACCATTGCGGAACGTGCCGGAAATGTATTGATGCGTGTCCTACCAATGCGATTGTTTCGGAAAAGCTCATCGATGGAAGCAAATGCATTTCCTACGCAACGATAGAGCTGAAAGACTCCATTCCGGATTATTTTCAGGATAAAATGGACGACTGGATGTTTGGCTGTGATGTTTGTCAGGACGTCTGTCCGTGGAACCGATTTTCGTTACCTCATCAGCAAACCAAATTCAAGCCGAATGAAGCTTTAAAAAACTTTAAAAAAGGAGAATGGAAGGAGCTCACACAGGAGCTGTTTTCCGAAATTTTCCGCAAATCTCCCGTTAAAAGAACAAAATTTGCAGGTCTGAAAAGAAATATAGAGTTTCTGGAAAAATCCTCAGAGAAAAAATAATTACATTTTGGCGGATAAACCCTTATCTGGAATTTTTGAAGTTCCAGAGTAAGAAGGTTGAACGTCCATTCCTTAAATAGATTTTTAAGGAGGGAAAGAATGGGGTAAGAATTTTAAAAAACTTTCAGATCAAAAAACTTTGTTCTGAAAATTAGGCGGCTGAAAAACTAGCGTTTTTTCTGTATTCTTTTGGGCGCTACTTTTACTCTTACTTTAAATCTTTTGTTGGATTTCATGTTTTTGTGCATATTTTTGAATATTTGGTACTTAAATTTAGCGAAAATTCCGATTGAAACAAATACTTTTGCGAAAAATTATTAATTAAATTTTATTAACTTTAAAAAACCATGAACGTGAAAAAGATGTTACTTCTCATTATAAAAGCCATAGGAATTATTGTAGGAATTGTTGTTCTGTATGTCGCCTTAGGCTACTTTTTACCATTCATTGAAGTTTCAGCGAAAGATGACGGACAGAAGAAAGAAATTCCTGTTTATATTTATACCAACGGTGTTCATACGGATATTGTAATGCCTGTAAAAAATGATGTACAGGATTGGAGTACAAAAATCCCGTTCAGCAATACAAAATCCAAAAGTACAGATTACAATTATGTAGGAGTAGGATGGGGAGATAAAGGCTTCTATCTCGATACTCCAACGTGGGCGGATCTTAAGTTTTCAACAGCTTTTAAAGCCGCTTTCTGGCTTAGCGAATCGGCAATGCACTGTACTTTCTATAAAACCATGAAGGAAGGCGACGACTGTAAAAAAATTATGATCAGCAAGGATCAGTATAAAAAACTGGTAGATTTTGTAGATGCTAAATTTGATAAAGACCAAAACGGAAACTACAATCTTGTTCCTACAAATGCTGTTTATGGTAATGATGATGCGTTCTATGATGCACAGGGAAAATACAGCTTCCTGAATACCTGCAACACCTGGGCAAATGATGCTCTGAAAGCGGCGGATCAGAAAGCGGCATTCTGGACACCTTCAGATTACGGAATCTTCTTACATTACAAATAATTTTCTGTGAATTTTTTAAGTTGGATAACGGCATTTCTGTTCCTGTTATCATGCAAACAGGAAGCGAAAAATACCATCAAGCCACAGATTTTAGAAATCTCAAAGCAGGAAAAGAAACCGGAAATTGATTTAAATAAAACAAAATCGAAAGCCGAAGAAGCACTTACATTCTGCAAATCCAATCAGTTCAATACAGATTTTTGCATTCTGATTGATATGAGTCTGCATTCCGGATTGAAAAGGCTGGTTGTGTGGGATTTTAAAACCAACTCTGCTTCAAAAAAATATCTGGTTGGTCACGGTTGCGGAGAAAACCAGTGGAGCAGCGACGAATCTAAAGACCATCCGAAATTCAGCAATGAAGACGGAAGTCACCTTTCATCACTCGGCAAATACAAAATTCAGGGGAGAGGTTACAGCGACTGGGGAATTCGTGTAAAATATTTGATGCACGGTCTGGAAAAATCCAACAGCAATGCGCTGAAAAGATTCATTGTTTTTCATTCCTGGAATCTGATGAGCGATGAAGAAGTTTTCCCGAAAGGTTCGCCCGAAGGTTGGGGCTGTCCTACCATCTCCAATAGTGCGATGAAAGAAATAGATCCGATGCTTCAGAAATCTCTAAAGCCTGTTCTGATGTGGATTTATAATTAAAAAAGGTAATTATACGTTATTTTACACAAACTATTTAAACTTTTTTATTGTTAATGTTTCTATAGTTTGAATTGTTACTGTTATCTCTTTTCCATTGTTTAAAGCCTCTATTTCCTCCTCTGAGAGTTGAGAGCAGATTTTAGGCAAATGAAAAGCACTTACATTTGTTCTTTTACTACAACCATCAAGTTGTTTATTTTCTATCAGGTGTTCTGTAATTTTATTACTTTTAATGAAAAATTTATATGAATACATATCGTGATTATTATTTAGTTGTTAAATACTTTAATGATTATCCCATGTTTATTACTTGTTGTAACAAAGCTGGTCAATTTTATAAAATTGAAAATCTTGAACAATATTTATTAGATGGAACAGGTGTTACTGATGAACTAATTGAATATGATGAGGAAAATACCAACTTCATAGCAATAAAGGATAAGCAAAATTGGAAGCATCAATTAAATATGCTTTAATTATACAAAAGAAAGAGGACTTAACTTAGTCCTCTTTGTCTTTTTTCTTTGGTTTAAAAATCAAAGTCTGCTTCATAAATTGGTCAAACTTTGATAGTTTCTGTATAAATTCTGGTTTGATTAGTGGTGTTTCATCTTTGTAAATTACTTTAGTTATATCCAGTATTAAGTAACCGAATTTGTCTTTAATATCATCTACGTAGAAATACTCTTCACCATCTATAATAGTGTGTCTCACTTGTTCATGTTTAAGCTGTTCACTTATTGTCATTGACATAATTCTTTGTACTTAGTTCGGATATTTGAATTTGATAACAAATATCTGAATTTTTCTTGGTCTGAGACCTTTCTCAGGTTAAATCTATACACAAATTCATCAACATATTTTTGAAGATGCTTTTTTGAAACATGATTGTACATTCCTGAAACACTTCTTTTCAGTATGTTCCAACTTCCTTCGATGTTATTTGTATGTATAGAATTATCCTGCAAACTTACATACTCTTTTTTTGAATGGTCTATAATTCTATGGTCATAGTATTTATCTAAACCTGTATATCCTAACCATTCATCAGAAATCAGGGTTGTAGTTTCTGGATTTACATAACTGCAAACTAATGGTTGGATACTTTTTCTTTTTGTATCAGGTACAACAAAAGCATTCATTTTCCCATCTCTTTGAAGCATTCCCATTACTGGTGTTTTATCCTTAAAGCTACGTCCCTGAGAATTTTTGACCTTCTTATCTTTGTGTCTATTCTTATTCTTTCCCCCTATAAAAGTTTCATCACATTCAACAATACCTTCAAGTTCATTACTGTTTTCAATACCAAAACAAGCTCTGATTCTTTGGAGCATAAACCATGCAGTAGCTTGTCTTACTCCAATATCTTTTCCGAGTTGTATTGAGCTAATTCCTTTTTTATGTGAAGTAACAAGCCAAATAGCCATAAACCATTTACGAAGACTAACTTTAGAATTCTCAAACATTGTTCCTGTCTTAACATTAAAATACTTGCCTGTATTCTTACATCTATATTGATTATTCTTGCACTTATATACTTTTGAAGTTTCATCAAAAGGACTTATGGGAGCATTACTCCATTTCATAACTTCCAAATAGTCTATACAAATTTGTTCAGTAGAAAATATTTGAGTAAGTTCAAAAACCGATTTTATGTTAAGGTTAAACATGATTAATATTTCTTGTTGATAACTTTTACTCTTTGTCTAAGAAGAAAGGACTACTGCCAACCCATTGAATACGGGTGTCACTGATTTTTTTGAATTTATACTGCCCACTTGATGCTCCTGCTGTCATTGTAAATTCATAGTAATAGTCAGAAATTTGTTCTACTACTTTAGCAGTTTGCCCCGTAGCTGCTGTCTGAGTTAAAACTGCTTTGTAACTAGTGTAAGGACTAACTAGGATAAAATCATCACTTGTAAATTTAAAGTATGATGTATTGGTGTTAGCTATTTTCCAGCTTCCCTGAATCCAAGAAGGTGGATGAAAGTATTGCGTTGCAACTGGGTTGTCCTGTTGTGGTGTAGAGTCGTCATCGTTACTTGAACACCCAACAAATAGTAATGTTGTAAAAGTTAAGGCTAATAAAGTCTTTTTCATAAGATAGATTTTAAATCTACCCAAACCCAATGTAGAAAATTTGTGATTAAATAAAAAAAGCATGGGTCTGTAGTTCTTATTTAATCTGTAGAGGTTCTGGTAAACCATGAGGTATAAATAAGAGAAACCCATGCCCATATAGAGCATGAGCAATCAACTTACTTATTCTACACCTCGTTTTGAATTTACCAGATTCCTACAGGCAGAATAATAGCTAATGCTTTTGTTTTTCGAAAAAATTGACTACAAATATACGAAATTTTCATGAATTTCTTTGTATATTGAGGGCAAAACTTTAATTATGCTAGAAACTTTCCTTACCGATATGAATGCTTGTTATGATAAAGCTGAAATATCATTATCTCAACAACCACAAAATGGACTTCTTTCTTGGTTACAAGAAAATAGTAATATGTATTCAAAATATGCAATGTTTGCTCTTACAACAGTTGATAGTTGGGATAAATTTGAAAATAAAGAAGTATTGCAAAAAGCACATTTGGAGACCTATAAGAGACATACAGAATTTATGAACAAGGTTTCTCTTCATTTTTCTCGTTCTTCTGAAAGTCAAAATGATGAGGCATTAAGATAGTTTTGAGTCCCATACTCAAAATAAGTATATTCAAATCATTCCACATTCTTGTGATGAGAACAAGTTGTTCCTTTTGTAAAGGTGTTAATTCTTGATTTTCCATTGTTGTAAAATTTTAAGATTATTAATAAAAAAGAAGACTATCTGCTTTAGATAGTCTTTGTTGTTTGTTTCGTATATTAGCCTAAAACTTAATTATGAATCAAGAATCTGATAAACAAATAAATTTGGGTCTAATCATACTGACTATAAAAATAAATGCTCTTATTTCTTCTTTGTCTTCTGAACAAAAGGTTTTATATAAACATTCAATTGAATCTTCAAAGGAGATAATCCTGTCCTTACTGGATAACCCCCTAAGTCAGAAAGAAGTTGATGAAGCCTTGAAAGCTCTTGAAATTTAGTTTTTTTCATATTTACAAATTTTAATTATTAAAAAAGAGAACTTAAATAAGCTCTCTTGTATTTTTATCGTTGAAAATTAGCTTGTGTAAAATAACGTATAGTTACCTTAAAAAAATTTAGAGCCTATTTAAATATTGCTAAATAAAAGTTTTATAGCTTTTCTTGATTAAAAACTTGTTTAAACTTAATAGCTGTAACCATCGCAAAGACGCAAAATATTCTTTAAATACTGTCTTATCTTAAGGCGCAAAGATTTTATCTGCGATAAAATTAAGCATCAATCCTTATTGAAAATCTTTGATTTTCTTGCGCCTTAAAGATTTAAGGCTAATAAAATCTTGCGTCTTTGCGTTTTCCAATAAGAATATTTTTATTTCAAAAAAATTTTAAACCCTAAAATAAACTTTGTTTATTCTTAAATTTAACATTAAGAATTTAAGTTAGTTAAACTGATTATAATTAAGGAATCAATACATTGATTTTTATTAAGTTTTTTAAGCTAAAGAGGCTTAATTTCTTAATGGTAAAAATAAATTATAAATTAAATACAATCTCTTTAGAATTAGAAAAATTAGTCTGATTTTTGTAGAGAAAACAGGGTTAACAAATCATTATGTCTAAAAAAGAAAAAGTAAATATTTTCTGGTTCAGAAGAGATATCAGACTGGAAGATAATACAGGATTGTTTCATGCACTTGAAGCTGGCTTAAAAGTAGTTCCGATTTTTATTTTTGATAAAGAAATTCTTGATAAGCTTGAAGATAAATCAGACAGAAGAGTATATTATTTTTATCAGGCTCTCGAAGAAATTCATACCGAGCTTAAAAAACATAAAAGCGGATTAACGGTTTTTCACAATAAGCCTGTTGAAGCTTTCAAAAAATTAATTAAAGATTTTGAAATCGATACGGTTTTCTGCAACAGGGATTATGAACCACAGGCAATAAAAAGAGACGAGGAGATACAGGATCTGCTGAAAAAAAACGATGTTAATTTTCAGGATTTTAAAGATCAGGTTATTTTCGAAAAGGAGGATGTGGTAAAAAATGACGGCAAACCTTACACCGTTTATACCCCCTATTCCAGAAAGTGGAAAGAAAATTTCAAATCCTTTACCTTCAAAAAAATGGAGGTCGATTTTTCAAAATTTCATCAATATTCACCTTCCAAATTTTTAACGCTTAAAGATTTAGGCTTTGAAAAAACAGATCTGGAATTTAAAAAGCCTTCACTGAAAAAAACGATTATTGATGATTATGATCAGTACAGGGATTTTCCGGCAATGGATCATACAACCCGTTTAGGAATTGCGCTTCGTTTCGGAACTATTTCCGTAAGAAAATGTGTGGAATTTGCAGAAAAACACAATGAAGTCTGGCTGAATGAGCTGATCTGGAGAGAGTTTTTTATGCAGATTTTATATCATTTCCCGAAAGTGGTGAACCAGTCTTTTAAAGAAAAATACGATGGCATTAAGTGGAGAAATGATGAAAAGGAATTTAAAAAATGGTGCGAAGGAAAAACCGGCTATCCTATTGTAGATGCGGGAATGAGGCAGCTAAACGAAACCGGATTTATGCACAACAGAGTAAGAATGGTTGTCGCGAGTTTCCTTACCAAACATCTTCTAATCGACTGGAGATGGGGAGAAGCGTATTTCGCAGAAAAACTTCTGGACTACGAGTTGTCCTCCAACAACGGAAACTGGCAATGGGCTGCAGGATGCGGTTGCGATGCAGCGCCTTATTTCAGGGTTTTCAATCCTTCTGAGCAGACGAAAAAATTTGATAAAGATTTAAAATACATCAAAACATGGCTTTCCGAAAAGGACATCAATGCAGAACCGATCGTGGAGCATACTTTTGCCAGAAAAAGAGCCTTGGAAGTGTACGGAAAAGCGGTGAAAGAGTAATGCTGAAAGTTTAGCTGAAAGCTATTTATGAATGCCTATTTTCTTTAAAGCGGCACTGTTCAGATAGATTTCATTAAAAGAAGTTAGCGATTCGATGTCTTTGAAGTTTTGAAATGTCTTTTCGTTTTTATTGAAGGAAAGTTCGATTGAAGTATTGTAAGACGCAACAATTCTCACTACTGAATACCCGTTGTAAGCAATTTTAAATCCTTCAAAAAGACATTTTTTTTCGGCTTTCTGATAGATTTTATATTCTTCGAAAGCCTTGCTTTCTTCATCGTTTCTTTTTTTGGAATTGTGCTCAAGAGATTTCCAGGATTCGTAGTTCTTGGGTTCTTTCAGGATTTCGCCGGAAGAATCTACGGGAACAAACATTCCCAAAGTAAGCTCCTTTTTCAAAAGATTGGCGTAATTGTTCATCAGCTTAAGCGTCTGAAGGTCTGCATATCCTTCATGCGAATAATACTCGATAACAAAATCCGTCATAGGAATCAGTTTATGGGAAGCATTGGTCATATTTGTGATTTTTTTTGAGCCACTAATTTTTTTAAATTTCGAGGTGCGAAGATAAATAAATTGTTAAAAAGAGGAAAACTAATTTTGTTTTAATTGGCAAAAGAATTTCAGGCTTCCTATTTTCCTCAGTTACAGAAAAATAAAAACCGGAAAGATTATTTGTTTTAATTTTTCCGGTTGATGTATTTGGGTAATTAATCTTCAGTGGATATTACATTTCTTTTTGCAGGATTTCTACAATGCGGTCTATTACTTCCTGTTTTTTAGTTTTTTTATTGTAGGGCGTTTTCGGTTCAGAAACAATGCTTTCCCTGTTCTTATCAAAAAGCGCATAAAGATCCAGATCCGGATGTTTTTCTAGGTACCAAACCAGAAAATTGAGAGGTATTGCATTTTTTCCTGAAAAATATAGCTGAATAGCCTGCGGCGTCATACCGTATTCTTCGGCTATTTCTCTCAGAGTTTCTCCTTTTGATTTGCTGTACTCGCGTATCTTCTCGTGAATTTTCATATCGAATAATTTCTTCTTTTTAATTTTATTTAATAAATAATTGTTAAAACTTCAATTAATTATTGTTTTTAAATATATATTTGTATATTTGTTTTATAATTATCTCATGGAGATAGACACAAAATTACGAAAAAAGGTTAAACAAAAATATTTATTTGTATGAGCAAATTGATATATCCCTATCAGAACACCATCAATGAAAGATTTGATTTTATTGATAAATGGTTACCAGCGCGCTACACAGGTTCTGTTAATATAATTCTGAAGAAACAAGAAGATCCCGATTATATAAGAAAAGTGAGAAACAGATTGATAAATGATGAAGCGGTGATTGATGCCCTTTACAAAGTTTCGTTGTTCAATAAGATACAGGTAGAGACTGAGACTTAAGCCCGGATTCTGAAAACACAATTATTTGATGAAAAATTATATTTTGCTCTTTACAGAGCTGTTCCACAAAAAAACACACAATTGCCATGGAAAATTTCGAGACACAGGAAGTCATTATTACAGAATGCTTTAAATGCGGCAGAAGATTTGAAAATTATTTCAAAGCATCGCCCTGCTGCACATCACTGGTGGTAAAAGTAGACGAAAACGGAAACCGTACCACCATTACTTTTTTAAGCTCATTATCTAAACCTCAACCCAAATTTCTGAATGAAGATGCTGCAGAAGATGCAGAAGAAAATCCGGAACCAAAGGAAAATCTTCAGAATGAGGCTGAAACTGAAATCTTGTAGACCATGATGAAGAGGGCAGGAGAAATCCTGAAATGCAGATGAGAAATTAAAATAAAGCGACCATCAATCACCATTCTATATAAGAGATGTGGAAAATCGCCTGAACTTTGATTGTTTTTTGGAGCTGAACGTAAGATGAAACTGTGCTTCTGTAATCGCAAAAAGATGAAACCCTTTACTTGCTGTTAATCATATGTTTATTTTTACCATCAATCCATCTGCCAAGCATGACGAGTTCCGAAGGCGATTTTCTCATATCGATTGTTAAAACCTTCACCAGAATATCCCAGAAACTGTGCTTTTCTTCAAACTCTTTCTTGTATTGTTCTAACGCCTGTATATAAGCGTGTCCGTATCTGTTGTATTTTCTCCTGAAACTGATTTGGGGGATATCTTCAATTACATTCTGCATTACTTTTTTCAGATTGGCGGGAGTGTGCGTTTTAATAAAATCTAGCTCTATTTTGCAGATGTTTAAGAGTGGAAGCATCATATAAAAGAATTCTTCCTGATTGCTTCCGATATTTGTTTTCCACGTCAGTCTTTCCTCCTGCGGCAGAATTTGAGAACTCAGTTCATCTATCTTTTCAAAGCTTTCCTTCAGTAAATTCAGAAAAGTTTCATTCTGCTTCCAGAACAGCGAATGGTTGAAATGATTTATTTTAATTGTATTTTCTTTTATATATTCTACCTGCAGCCGGATGCAGTTTATATTATCATTGATTTTATTGATTAAAACTTCCCAAAGAATATGCTGGCTCAGCGTACAGTTGGTTTTAAATACCATTCTCGATTTTCGGCTAAGCACTTGAAGTTCCTTCAGGATCCGGAGAATTTCCTGCAGATCCTTATCCATCGCGATATTGGTATTTCTGATGTAAATTAACGATACAAATTCGGCGTGGCGGATTTTACTAATGGCATTTTTCTTTCCGAGCTGGCGGAATTTATTTTTTCTGGTTGGGACTCGATGGTTCATTTTCAGGATTTTTATTTTTTAGACATAATCTCAGGGCTTATCAGTTATTAATCATAATGCTGAATTTTAACGCCGGTTCACAAGGATTTTGACTGTTAAATTTTTATTTCAAGTATGAAAAATTACGGATAACAATCGTTTTTTAAAGCCGAACACACTTTTAAATGTTCATATTCAGTCTCGCCATCAGATAACTTACGGTAGATTCTGCGCCTTGATTGAGGTTGACATTTTTCTCTTCAAGCCCGTCGTAGCAGCCACCGGTTACCGGATTGTAGATAATTTGTTTCAGGTGATTTTTTCCCAGAAACCATTCGAAGGAATTCATCATCATTTGCAGATATTTTTCATCACCGAAAACTTTATAAAATGTAGACAATGCCAAAATGGTATAAGCAACATCAATCGGCTGTTCTCCACCAATTGTGAAGTCGTTTTCAGTGGTTTCTTTTTGAAGCCATCCCTGGTTGGAAATTACTTTGATCTCTCCGTTGATCATAATTTTAGACAGCAAAAAATCAAAAGAGGATTTAGCTGTTTCCTTATAAATTTCCTCTTTAGCAGCGATCCACGCACACAGCAACGCGTCCGGAAGAAGGCTGTTTCCGTAGGTAAGATAGCTTTCAAACCAATGCCAGTCTTTTCCGGATTCGTGCTGATACATTTTTACAAGCCGGTCGGCAAATTCTTTCAGCAAAGGAAGATTGTTCTTTGAATTTTGATAATACAGACCTTTAATCATAAACGCCATCGCTCTTGTAGAATGAATTTTTTCTGCCCAGATCAGGTTTTTTTCAATAATTTTCTCAGCGGTTTCAGAATATTCCAAAGGCAGAATTTCTTTTAATGAAACCAGATATCCCAAAGCCCAGATTGCCCTTCCGTTGGAATCATCCAGATTGGTCTCATAATTCTGATTGGTGAACTGTTTATGTCCGTTTACATAATTCAGGAAACTTCCATCGGTATGCTGACAAAATTTGACGAATTGTAAATAAATGGAAATCAGCTGAAGATCACATTTGTCTCTGGTTATCTTAAAATGTCTGCACATCGCAATCATTGCCCGTGCATTATCATCCAGCGTATAACCGGAGCTGATGTCGGGTTCGTTGATTCTGGCAAACTGTATCATTCCAAAATCTGTGGTCATATTCTGGATGTGTCCGAGATTGATTTCCGGTAAGCTGTAATGGAGCGCTGTTTCGTCATTTCTGAACTTCTGAAATAGTAAAGCGTGCGAGATAGAAGCATTTTCCCAAGCGGTCGGAGCCATTTTTTCCAATGATTTCTGACGGAGTTTTTTCCGGCTTTCTTCATTTGCCAATAAAACATTGACTGCGGAAGACAATTGTTCCGGTGCTTCAAAACCGATGATAATTCCGGTTTCTTCTTTTAAAACTTCCACTGCGTGAGGAATCGGCGTAGAAACAATGGCGCATCCGCTGCTGATGGCGTATGAAAACGTTCCGCTTACCGCCTGATTTCTGTCGTTGGAGGTAAAAAGATAAACATCGGTAAGCTGAAGATATTCCAGCAGTTCCGGCAACGGAAGATACTCGTTGATGAAGCGCACATTGTTTTCCAGATGAAACTTACAGGTAAGGTCTTCCAGAAATTCACGGTATTTCTCCCCCTCATTTCTTACGATGGCAGGATGGGTTTTACCGAGGATAAGGAAAACAGCATCAGGATTTTTGGCGATAATCTTGGGTAATGCTTTTAAGGTGGTCTCGATATTTTTTCCCGGTCCCAGTAACCCGAATGTCGACAGAACTTTTTTATCTTTAAGTCCGTACTTTTCTTTCAGCGCTGTTTTGTCGGTAAAAGGCAGGAGATGCGTTCCGTGCGGAATCATCATAATTTTATCCGGAGAAATTTCATACTCGTTGGTTAAAATTTCGGCAGAGATAGCCGTCATCACGATAATATGCTTAGAAAATCCGGCGATTTCCTTTACTTTCAGCTTCAGTTCTTCATCGGGATCCGGCAGAACGGTGTGAAAAGTTACCACAATATCTTTTTTTAAGTTTCTGAGGAAAAGATAAAGCCCATTCTCGGTTTCATTAAAGAATCCAAACTCGTGCTGAATCATCACAAGGTTTATTTTGTTGTTCTTATTGATCTGCGCTGCCAGTTCCAGATACGAAAAAGCATCTGAGATATTCAGCTTATAATGGATTTTTTCTTCATAGGTGTAATTTTCCTCTTCTGTTTCCATCGGGCAAACCAGCATATCGAATGACTCCCCGAATTTCGAACGGAGCGATTTTACAAGATCCTGCGTGTACGTGGCAATTCCGCACACCTTTGGAGGAAAAGTACTTACAAAGACAATCTCTGATTTATGATAAGTTTTGTGTTTTTTGTTTTTCTCAGCCTGTCTTATTGCTTTTTCCTCCACGTCTGATTGGATATCTTTACTCATAAATTATTTCTTTTTTTACTGATTATTTATTAAATGATGATTATACGGCATACATCATCAGCTCTTTCAGTAATTTATCAATGCTTAATGATGCGACGGCAATTCTCTCGTCTGCAGCACCATAATAGATATACAGCCGATCTTTTTCTACTACGGCTCCGGTGGGAAAACAGACGTTGCTGACTTCGCCTTCCAGCTCCCATTCTTCTTCCGGTTTGAAAAGCGGGTAGGGAAGTCTGGAAATTTCTTTTTCAGGATTTTCAAGATCCAGAAGGGCGGCACAGGCGCTGTATACATAACCGTTAACCGTATCGTGAACGCCGTGATAGATCATCAGCCAGCCGTATTCTGTTTCTATGGGAGGACAGCCTCCGCCAATGTAGCTGGACTCGTGGTCGTATTTGGCAGATAAAAGGATATGATTATTAAAATGAAAAAAATAATCTTCCCAGAATTCGGTAGTAAGATCCTCAATGTTTTCTGTGCTTACTATCTGAATATCGGGTCTTATCCTGTGAATGAAATAAAATCTACCGTTTATTTTTCTTGGAAAAAAGATGAGGTTCTTGTCCCACAAAAAAATAGGATCGCTGTCGGTATGGCTGATCTGAAACTGGTTGTACCTTTTATATTTTTCAGGGATCAAGCCTTCAGCTTCAGATAACAGTTTAAATTTTTCGTAAGGGATTTTCGGAACAATGATTCCCTTATTTTCCCAGAATTTCAGGTCTTTGGAAACAGATAAGGTTCCTAAGGCGTTGATTCCGTCGTAACTGGTGTACGTAAGATAGAATACATCCTCTATTTTTACTATTCTCGGATCTTCGATGCCGTGTTTATCCTCATCCGATTCGGGAACGATGACCGGAGATTCTGATCTTTCTTCCACCGTTGTCGGATCCGAAAGTACGCAATATCCGATGCTTGAAAAATTACCTTTAGCAACGGCGCGGTAGAAGAGATGTATTTTTCCGTTTTCCTTAATAACTGCGGGATTCAGAACGCCTTCGTTTTCGAAATTTAGTTCGGTTTTTCTGAGGATAATTCCTTCTTTTTTTACTTTCAGCATTATTCTCGGCTCTCGTTTTCTTTATCCTTCCTCTTGTTTTGTTTGTCCTGGCGTTTTTCCTTTAATGATTTTGCCGGTGGTGTTTTATCGGATTTTTTCTTTGTTTCCTTTTCTTTTGACATTTTAAAAATATTTTTATCTATACGTAAAGATGGTCTATTAAAAAAGGAATTCTTTGTAATTGTCTTTCAATTTATTACATAAATCATAGATATTAAAAATTAAAGCGTTAACTTTGAGAGAGTGGCTGTTGACGTATGGATTAACGGGCTGAAAACAGGGTTGGATTATGAAGCTGTACATAAAATATATGGTAAGTCTCCGCTGCAAAATGGTTGTCCATCAGGAGCTGGAAAAACTGAACATAAAAAATGCGGTGGTAGATCTCGGTCTGGTGGAAACGCTGGATGATATTACCGCAGAACAAAGAATGCAGTTGAGAGATAATCTGCTTAAAACCGGACTGGAACTGCTGGATGATAAGAAAAGCATCCTGATCGAAAAGATCAAAAATGTAGTCACAGAAATGATCCATTTTTCCGAAGCTCTTCCGAAAGAAAATTTCTCAGATTATGTGAGTAAAAAACTGGGGTACGATTATACTTATCTTGCCAATACATTTTCTGAAGTAAAGGGAATGACACTGCAGCATTTCATCATCATTAACAAAGTGGAAAAAGTGAAAGAACTGCTTTTGTATGATGAGCTTAATCTCACCGAAATTTCCTATAAACTTAACTACAGCAGCGTTGCACATCTTTCTAACCAGTTCAAAAAAATAACGGGACTGTCGCCTTCCTTCTACAGAAATCTGAAAAAACAACGGCTTAAAAATCTTGAGGATCTTTAAAAAACCTGTGAAATATGTAAGTTTTTTCCAGAAATGTGTAGCATCCGCGCCAACTATTTCATCATCTTTGAATATCAATATATTGCAGGCGTTTACGGATAAAAATCCCAGCCCGCTGATTCTAATTTCATTAAGGTGTTATTAAATAACAGGGATGTGCAGATTGTTATTTCAATAACGCTCATTTTATACGGATTGCAATAAGGTCTATCAAATAGTAAATATGTTTTAACGGACTTTATGAAAAGGGCAGGTGCTTTGTGCCCTGTCTTTTTATTTCAACAAAAATCAACTTATGAAAACAATAAAACTATACAGATTCAAAGATTCTGTTATGCGCAAAATGCCGCTTTTTAATGAAGGCAGAGTGCTTTCTTCACTCAATGAACTGATGGGGTTGGAGCTTATTAATACAGAAAAGGTAACAGAATTTACCATTGAAGTGGAAGAAGAGTTCGATATTGAGAATTGCAGCAGGCAACAGTTAGTTGCTCTTTGTGATGCCTGTGAAAATTTTATAGAGCATCATTTCATAACCACTACGAATGATTATGATGTCATATAACAGTTGGCTATCATTCGTTCATCCCATATTTTTCTTCTATGAATAATAAAATACATTTGCTCGGCTGGACAATTATTGTTCCTTTAATAGCGTGGGTTGCTTATCTCGCACATTATTATGTCGGCGGTCATTGGTATTCTCTGTTGCTTACTGTTTTTCTTGTAGGATCTGTATTGGCGGCAGTTTATCATTCCGAGATCATTGCATACAGACTGGGAGAACCTTACGGAACTTTGCTTCTTGCTTTTGCCATAACGGTGATAGAGGTCTCACTGATTATTTCAATTATGCTTAGCTCAAAAGGTCTGGAAACAATAAGTCTCGCCAGAGATACCGTTTTTGCTGCGGTGATGATTATTCTTACAGGCATTATAGGAACTTGTATTATCGTTGGATCTATTCGCTACAAACAGCAGCTTTTTACGCTTCAGGGAGTGGGAACAGCTATGATTACGCTTATTGTTGTCGTAGTGTTTCTTCTGGTTCTTCCCAATTATACCACGAGTCATGACAATGGAGAATATACCTCTCTTCAGCTTGTTTTCATATCGGTAATTTCTTTAGCGCTTTATATTGCTTTTACAATGGTTCAGACAATCAGGCACCGCGCTTTTTTTATTGCACCGATTCCCAAAACAGGCAATGATGAACTTTCTGACGAAACAGATTTTCTGCCCGAAAAACCCAGCCGGAAAATAATGCTTTTGAGCGTTTTATTTCTTATTTTATGTCTTGGGATTGTAGTTTTGCTTGCAAAATACCTTTCGAAAGATGTGGATGTTCTTGTCCTGAAAGTTGGAGCGCCAAAATCAATCGTAGGAATTATTATAGCCGGAATTGTACTGTTGCCTGAAGGAATTGCCGCCATCAAGGCAGCCTACAACAACAGGTTGCAGACGAGTCTTAATCTCGCTTTCGGATCGGCTTTGGCAAGTATTGGTCTCAGTATTCCTGCAGTTGCTTTAGTTTCGGTGTTTGCCGACTTCCGTATGACGTTGGGCATCAGTATAAAATCAACACTGCTTTTGGGATTGTCGCTGTTTATTATCACCATTTCTTTAGCCACAGGTCGCACCAATATCATGCAGGGACTGGTTCTTATCTCTATATTTTTTCTTTATTTGTTTACGACGCTTGTGCCATAAAGAGGCAGTTTAAATTTTTACATTTTTTCCAGATTTTTGATATATTCAGAAGGCGTCATTTGGGTTCTTTTTTTAAAGGCATTTATGAAAGTTGTACAGCTTTTATATCCTATTTCTTTGGAGATTACCTCAATATTATATTTGCGGATTAGAGGATTTTTATCCAATTCTGTTATAATATAATTTATTCGCAGAGTATTTACATATTCAGAAAAGGATACCCCTTTATACTGGTTTATTATTTGCGACAGATATGTGGTATTGGTATTCAGCTGTTTGGCAATGTTGGCGAGTTTGAAGCTGTTGGATAAAAATCTCTTTTTAAATTCTAGCGAATCGAGTTTTGAAAGGATATAAGCAACGGTTTCATCTTCTATTGATGTGGAGATTGTAACTTTTTGATCTGTAATAGGCTGTATGCCTGAAATATTACTTTCGATTTTCCTGATATTAATAATTTCTTCTTTATTTTTTCTTTTCTGGTAATATATTTTATAAAAAATGGTAAAAATCAGGAGTAATGATGCAAACAATAATAATAAATTCGTGTTATTCTTTTGGAGCATTTCTTCAGATCTATTTTTTATTTCTTCTTTTTCATAAACTCCCAGAAAAAAATTTCCGGCATTTTTTTGAACGTTTTCTTTTTTTATTTCTGATAAGCTCAGTTTTGAATACTTATAAGCCTTTTCTATATTCCCCGTACGTTCATAGTTGATACTTAATAAATAATAGACTTTAAGCTTATTTTCGTGCGAACATTTGGATTTCTGAATATCAGCAGTTAATTTTTCAAGGTATTTAAATGCCGAATCGCTTTTTTTAAGATGGGTATAAATTTCAGCTTTAGCGAGCCAAACCATTTCTCTTGAAAAGCTTTTTTCCATTAAAACCGAATCTTTTTCGCATTCATTAAAAAGAGATAACGATAGGTCATATTCTTTTCTAAGTAAAGCTATTTGAGCCTTTCTGCTTTTGTGAAGGGATTGGGAATATGCTGAAAAATTCTCAGAGTTTTTCATTAGAAGATAAGCTTTCTCATAGTTTTGCTGTGCGGAATCCAGAAATTTTATTGCGCCCGTATCTTTGTACCAATTGATAAAAGCATCACTTTTTGTATTATAAGCTGCCGCAGTTTCTTTTGCCTTTAAAAACTTGGTATAAAGCACGTTGTTGCTGTCATTACGGATGTTGTTTAGGTGTATGTTGAGAAGATCAATCCCTTTTTTATAATCTCTTAGCTCAATATATGCTACAGCAAAAAAAATTAATTGCTTCTTTTTATATACCGGGCTCATTCCGATGGACAAATTGTTAAGAAATTTCAGTCCTTGTGCGATGTTTCCTTTTCTCTTTTCAATATAAAACAGTCGCGTAATGGCAATATGCCTTAAAGCTTCATAATAAGAAAACGCTATTTTATTCTTATTTTTTTGGAGTAAATTCAAAAAGGATATTGCCGATTTTTCAGCCTCCGAAAATTTTCCTTTTCGATATAAAGAAGAAGCTGAATCAATTTTAATCAGCAAATCATACTTTATATTATATTTTGAAATTCTTTTGAAGTTGATGTTTTCATTACTCAGTTTGTGATGTACAAGTTCCCATTGATCTTTCTTTATTAAACTGTCGATCTTATATGATTCTTCTAGATCAGTTAGGCTTTGAGAATAAATT
>NZ_QEHP01000086.1:0-2204 GCF_003094695.1 Chryseobacterium sp. HMWF035
TTCCTGGGGTTGGGGCGGCTCATGGGGATGGGGCTCCGGCTGGAACATGGGATGGGGATATTCTCCATACTGGGGCTACAATCCATATTGGGGTTGGGGCGGATATTACGGCAATCCTTATTGGGGCTACGGAGGATATTGGGGTGGCGGATATTACGCACCAATGTACAGAAGAAGCGGCTCTAACGGAAGAGGTTTCAATACCTACAACGGAGGATTTGCCAGCAAGTATGGCGTAAATTCCGGTGGATTCAGAAGAAGCAACAGCAGTGTAGGCGGATTCAGAGATTCCGGTTCAAATAACGGTGGATTCAGAAACTCTGGTAATACAGGAGGATTCAGACAGGGAAATACGAACGGCGGTTTCAGAAACCCCAATCAGACTGGAGTAAGACCACAGGGAGGCTTCAGAAATCCAAACCAGAGTCAGCCGAGACCAAGCTACAATTACCCACAACAATCGCAGCCAAGATATAATGACGGAGGTTTCAGAAATAACGGAGGCTTCAATAATTCCAACAGCGGAGGCGGCTTCAGATCAGGAGGCGGTGGCTTTAGCGGAGGAAGCAGCGGCGGCGGTGGATTCAGATCCGGCGGTGGCGGCGGAGGCGGTTTCCGAGGTGGCAGATAATTTTAAAAAGTAATAACTATTCAAAAAATAATGTTAAAAAAATCTTTAGCAATAATGAGCATTTCTGCTGCATTTTTTGCGCAGGCTCAAGATGTTTCTGTGATTAGAAATACAGTAGATGTTTATTCTAACGCTCCAAATATTGGTTCCGCTAAGTTCAATGCAATGGGTGGTTCCAACGGAGCTTTAGGTGGTGATGCAAATGCGCTGCTTACCAATCCTGCGGGGTTAGGGGTGGCAATTTCAGGGGAAATTTCCGGAACATTATCTATTACAAATAACAAGAACACCTCTACTTATGCAGGTTCTTCTTACGGATACAGCATCAATAAAGGAGATCTTGGAAACTTAGGAGCTGTAATGACTTTCCAGTTATTAACCGAAAGTGCATGGAAATTCATCAATATCGGGGTAAACTATTCCAACCAGTCGATTGAGAATTATATTGAAACTCCGGGAAACAGCAATTTGGTGTATGATTTTCCTGATGCTAAAAGTTCATCTTTTGGTAGACATGCCTATGACAGATATGGATATTTATCCAAAACAAGTGTTGGAGTAGGAGCAAACTATAACAATAATTTATATTTAGGGGCAGGATTGAATTTTTTCAACTCGTCAATAGATCAGTCGGATACAGCAATGTTTAATTCTTTGGCTGATGGAAGCTCTGAATATTTCAGTAAGCAGAATACTCCTTTCTACGAAAAAGGAAACGGTTTTTCAGCTTCATTGGGGGTAATTGGAAAATTAAGTCCGAATTTCAGATTGGGAGCAGCTTTAGAAACTCCGACTTTCTGGGATATCGACAGAAGCTACAATTTCTACAATGATCCGATTTATGGAGATGATACTGCTATTGAAAACAGAAAATTAACCACTCCTTTAAAGGCAACAGTAAGTGCTGCATTTATTGCGAGTAAAAGTTTTGCTTTGAACGTAGATTATACATTAGGTTTAACAAAGCCTAAATACAAAGTTTACGGAGATGCTGAAACGGAGCTGAACGACTTCTTTAAAGAGAATTACAAAAATTTATCAGAAGTAAAGATCGGTGCAGAATACAGAGTTAAACAGTTCAGATTGAGAGGAGGATATTCTTATGCTTCAAGCCCTTTTGATGCTTTAACGATAAACAGATATTCAAACAATGGAGGTGTGGATGAAAATCAGTCGTACAGCAACCTGATCCTTAACGACAGAAATGCTTTATCTTTCGGTCTTGGGTACGATTTCAAATCATTCTACATTGATGCTTCTTATCAAAATATAACTTCAAAATACAGCAATCCATTCTTATATGGTATGGTTGACAGTAATTATGAAGCAGGATATTATTCACCAAACCGTCTTATCTCAAGCGATGCTTACGCGGTATCAGATGTGAAGAATGTCAGAAATAATTTCTTTATTACACTTGGATGGAAATTCTAATCTGAATAATAAAACTTATATAAAAAGCTCCGAATTTACGTGAGGTCACTGAAAAACCTTGCATCTTACGGCAGCCTATTCATTTAGGATGAAAAATAAGAGCTTATTACAAGATTTAAAAATCCGTAATAAGCTTTTT
>NZ_QEHP01000087.1:0-26614 GCF_003094695.1 Chryseobacterium sp. HMWF035
AAAAGTTTTATGAAACACGTTTCATAAAACTTCCTCCAAACAGCCTAACAATGAGTTTTTGATAGGATTCTACCAACTATTTTTCAGTATTATGCCTTGTTTAAAGCATAAAAAACCTTCATTGCTGAAGGTTTTCGTTTATTTGTAAACTTCGATCTTATCGGTAAGTGTATTAATGAAATTCTGAAGAGGTTTTTCCACCATCATTTTGATAAACGGGTTGAATTTTCCTTCAAACAGCATCTGAACTTCGGTCTGGTTTTCGTTAAGAGGACTCAAAGCCGCTGTTAAAGAAAAATCTAAGCTTGAACTTGCAGACTTCAACACTGCTTTCTCATCTGTTACTTCATCAATTTTCAGAGCAATTTCCGGCATTCCCTGCAATCCGAATTTAAATCCATCTTCTCTCGTTTCAAATTTCTGAAGACCGTCCGGCATGAAATCTTTGTAATTTTCTGGCGATTTCAGGATTTCTACCAAGTCTTTAGATGATTTATTAACAATAATCTTTCGTCCTTCTAAATTCATTTTTTATTTTTGTATTTAAATTCTTAATTCTTACAAATATATGTATAAAGTTTTTGTGAACGAAAAAAAATTATTGTTGTCTAAGCAATCTGAAAACTTAGAAAAAACGCTTGGATACGAAAACGTCACAAGCCTGGAAATCGCGTTGGATCTTCTGGAAAATACATCGGTGAAAGAATTGAATGTTTTCGGCGAGAATATCGATGAAATATGGGCAGAATTTCAAAAGCTGTTCAGAATTATCGAAGCAGCGGGAGGAATTGTAAATAATCCTGAAGGTGAAATTCTTTTCATTAAAAGACTGGGAAAATGGGATCTTCCGAAAGGTAAAATGGAAAAAGGAGAATCGCGTGAAGAGTCTGCTGTACGCGAAATTGAAGAGGAAACCGGACTTGCCCATGTGGAACTGGTACAGTTTATCAACACGACCTATCACATTTATGTCGAAAGAAACGGCGATAAAGTTTTGAAATGTACACATTGGTTTGAAATGAATTTCAACGGAGAAGATACTTCAAAACCTCAGATTGAAGAAGGAATTACAGAAGTTGCATGGAAAAATACTGCACAAATTGAAAGCGAAGTTTCCCCGAGTACATTTAAAAATATTAAGTTAATTATTAACGAGTTCTGGGAGAAAAAGGCATAAACCATTTTTTTTCAATATTGTGAGCCCCATTAATTTTTAGTGGGTTATTAACGCTAGAATGCTTTCATGTATTTTTTCAAGCCAGTTTCCGCTATCAATCGAAGATTTTTAATCTTTATTTCTTCTCTTTACCTTTTATTAAACCTTAAAATATATTCTTTTCTACATCAGTAAATTTGTTTGAAAACAAGAATTTCTATTCATTTTTCTGCAATTTTCAAATAGTACCTCAAAAGTTCTTGTCTTAAAGTAAGTTCGATTTAATAAAATTGAAAATCAACTGATAATCTAGCTATTACACTTTATTAATTGCGTTTGGTTTCAGTTCGATGGTAATATTTCAAATCAAAATTGAGTTTAACCGAAATTTAATATGAGTTTTGGCTAAAGCCAATTGCTTTCTTAATTGTTAAAATGGAATAAAGCCCATTCTTATTGAATATTATTGTGTTGTTTTTACGTCGAACTTACTTCTATCTTACTATTTTTCATTAATAGCAAAAAAATCCAAAAAATGTAAAAAATTCTATATTTTGGAATTTTTAAAACAAGACATAATACATAAACTATTTAAAATCAATACTTTAAACAACAAAGCATACCTGTTGATTATTAGTTAATATCTAAATAATCATCAGATATGAAAAATTCATTTTTTATTTATTGTTTCTCAGGAGTACTGATCGTTTCATCGGAGAAAAATTAGTATCAGGATAATGTTAACTCGAAAAAAAATAATTATGAAAAAAACGTATTCCTTTGTTGTACTATTGTTTACAGTATTGTTTTTTAATGCTCAAAGTGGAAATATGGGTATAAATACACCTTCACCAACACACACTTTAGATATTAATGGTACGTTACGCGTTAGAAAAATCACCCAGACTGGTTCCTCTCAATCTGCAAAAGATTCCATTATGGTTTTTGATACAGATGGTGTAGTAAAATATGTATCGGCAAATTCTGTTGTTGCACAAGCTTCTGCAGGAAATGCTAAAATACTAACAAATAACACTTTATCCGGTAACGGAAGTACCGGAAACGAATTGAGAATTTCCCAGCAGGGAGCAACCACCGGACAAGTATTAACATGGAATGGCACAACCTGGATTCCTCAAGCCATTGCTCCTGCAAGTATCACCAATAGCATTTCCACCAGTGGAAATACTGTTACTTCAAATGTAAACGGAGTAATTTCAACCGCTCCTGTTGTTAATTCAAATACATTAAGTTTATCGGGTTCTGTCTTAACATCAAATGTAAATGGAGTTATTACAACACAAAATTTAAGTTCGTTACAAAATATAACTACCATCACGAATACACAAACTGCCGGAAAAACGATCGCGACTTACACTAATGAGAACAATGTGGTTACAGATATAAAAGAAACGATAACAAATCTTAATCAAAATGCGACAACAGGTGTTATCACTTATATAAAAGAAGATGCAACTACCGCTACGGCAAATGTGGTGAGTGCAAATGCCAATAATGTAATTTCTGTAGGAACAGATGGCGGAGCTTACAAAGAACTAAAGGTTTTTGATGCTTATGATACAGCCGCTTCACAAACTATTACCAATATTACTACAACTTTATCTTTAGGAACCGGAAGAACAAATATTGGAGGGATATTTACGTTGGCTTCCAATACAGTTACGGTATCAGAAGCAGGTGTTTATCGGGTTAATTATTCTGTAGGAACTACTATACCTGCAGGAAGTAATGAATTCTCCAGCAGATTTTGGCTGGAAAATGGCGGAACAGAAATCGTCAATTCAAATATCATTATTCATGCTTATAATGGATCTAATAATTGTTCCGGCAGAAACTTTATTATACAATTAGCTGCAGGAAGCGCTTTGAGAATAAGAATGCAGAGAGTTGATGCAACGAATATGCAAACGATACCCAGTTGCACAGCTCTAAACATAGAAAAACTCAATTAGCAGGTTTTTCAGTGAATATCGATCGTATTATAGATAGGTAAGCTATTTCTATTCTTCGGCTGGCTCAGAATGATCGTTAGATTAAACTTTGTTAATATTGCTATCAGATTCAGCCAGTCGAAGATACCATTTAATAAAAGAAATAAGTCAAAAATGATAAATCAATGTGAATTAAAATTTCTCCTGTACCAGATTAAATTAAGGGAGAAATCATTCTTACTACATATTTAAATAATTATTGGGAGTAAATACTAAATAAAATCAATCGCTTTCTCGAGTGAAATTCCTCTGGAAGCTTTTAACAAGATGTTTTCTGATTTTATTTTGTTTAAACCGAGATATTCTACTAACTCTGCTGTGTTTTCAAAAGATTTTGAAGAATTATTTACTGCTTTAAAATGTTTTCCAACGGTAATGATTTCGTTGAAACCCAAATCATGCGCTATTTTTAAAATATTTTGATGCTCTACCGTACTTTCTACTCCCAATTCCAACATATCGCCTATAATAATCGTTTTTGAACCTTCAAAGGTGATGAAATTGTGCAAAGAAGCAGTCATAGAACTAGGATTGGCATTATAGGTATCCAAAACCAGTGTTTTCCCTTCTTTTTTCACGATCTGGGAACGCATATTGGTGGGCGTATAATTTTCGATGGCATTTTTAATGTTCTCAAAATCAATTCCGAAGTGAAGACCTAAACTCGCCGCCGCACAAAGGTTGGTGAAATTATATTCTCCGGTAAGCTTTGAAACTGCTTTCTGATCTTTATATTTCAGACCCACAAAGTTTCCTTCTGAAAATAATTCAAACTGATAATCTGAATTTTCTCTTCCGAAAGTAATTTTTGGTACATAATTTTCAGTTTTTTCCACCTGAATCGGATCATTTTCGTTAACAATGATCGTCTTTTTATGATCTTTAAGATAATCGTACAGCTCAGATTTTCCTTTAATTACTCCTTCGTATCCTCCGAAACCTTCCAGATGTGCCTTCCCGAAATTGGTAATATATCCGAAATCCGGCTGGGAAATGGAGCTTAAAAGAGCAATTTCCTTCTGGTGATTTGCTCCCATTTCAATGACTGCTATTTCGTGTTCCGGCTTAATGGAAAGAAGGGTTAAAGGAACTCCGATGTGATTATTAAGATTTCCGGAAGTATACTGTACATTAAATTTTTCGGAAAGAACAGCATGAATGATTTCTTTTGTAGTGGTTTTCCCATTGCTTCCGGTTAAACCGATCACAGGAATCTGCAATTGTTTTCTGTGATAAATGGCAAGTTGCTGCAAAAACTCCAGTGTAGAATGAACGAAGAAAATATTTTTTTCTTTATTTTCAAATTCCTGCTGTTCAACAATCACGGCTAAAGCGCCATTTTCAACTGCCTGTTCAGCCAATGTTGCTGCATTGAAATTTTCTCCAGAAAAAGCAAAGAAAATATCATTCTTTCCGACTTTTCGGCTGTCGATGGTAGCTTTTTCGGATTGTAAAAATAAAGGGTAAAACTGTTCTATATTCATAGTTCAAAAATAAAAAAACCTTCCAGAATTCCGGAAGGTTTTTTGAAAATTATTTTGATAAATATTATCTTCTTGTTCTACCTTTTTCGTTGGCTCTCGCATCCTGAGCTACACGGAATCCAATCCATCCGTAAGCTTTATCCTGAGACTTGTATCTTCTTTGTCCCGGATCCAACCAGTATGCTGTATCCTGCCAAGAACCTCCTTTTACCACTCTTACGTCGTTAGTAATAGCAGAAGTTCTTTCTTTTCTGTCTTTTTGCAGTACTACTCTACCCTGAGCATCTACAATAAATCTCGATTTCGGAGAATTGTACATGTCGTATGAGGTAGCAGAATCTGATGCAGTTCTGTAATCTAAAGAAGACATTCTGTCACCATCTCTGTAGTTTCTGTAATCAGCAATTGTTTGTCTTTCATACTGACCCGGTAGGTTTCTGTATACCAATCTTCCGTCAGCTAAAGTATCATATTTAATGCTGCTTTCGTCTACCATTTTGTAAGTTCCGTCACCGTTTCTTACGATAGCCTGCGGCATGTTTCCTCTGTAATAGTTGAAGTCACTGAAATCTTCATCGATGATAGGTCTGTAAACATCCGCAGTCCATTCTGCAACGTTTCCGTACATTCCGTAGATTCCTAAATCGTTAGAAGGGAATTGTCTTACATCTGAAGTTCTTGCAGAACCGTCATTTTTCCAACCTGCGATACCAGAGTAATCTCCTGTTCCCATTTTGAAGTTTTCAAGGAACATTCCTTTTTCTCTTCCTTTAGTACCTCTCAGTTTTTCAATTTCAGGCTTTTTGCCCATATACTGATTGTACTCTCTGTTTTTAGCCATACCTAAAGCTGCGTATTCCCATTCAACTTCTGTAGGAAGTCTGAATTTTGTTACCATTGCAGCGTTCGGAGCTCTGTTTGCAGCCAATAATCTTTGGTTAGTCGTTTTCAGACCTGTTTTCTGCTGCATTCTTTTTTCATTGATGTAACCTTGCATTTCAGGATCATTCGATTTGAATTTATCCATGTTGAATGCAGTTCCACCCTGGTTATTAGATTCGTTAATGTACAAATCTTTTGCAATGATACCAGCTTGCATTAAAGCTTTCTCGTTCGCTCTGTCTGACAACCATTCGCAGTATCTGTTTGCCTGAGTCCACGATACTCCTACTACAGGATAGTAATCGAATTCAGGAGCACGGAAATACGTCTCGTTGTAGTCATTTCTAGATAATTTGTTGTCCCACAATAAGGTATCCGGCAACGCACCGTTGTAGATTTCCTTAAAGCTTGGATCGCTTGGTGGGAATACATACTTCAACCATGTAAGGTATTCGCGGTATTCGTAGTTAGTAATTTCAGTTTCCCCGATGAAGAATGAACTTACCTGCATTCTGCGAGGCGAGTTATTCCAATCGTGCATAACATCATCTTTCACTAATCCCATTGTAAAAGTTCCACCTTCTACATATACCATTCCCGGCCAACCTTTTTGTTTTTGTTGCTTTCCTGCAAAAAACCAACCTTGTTTCTCGTTTGGTTTCCAACCTGTTTTGCTGACAAATTTTTTAGTACCGCCGCCATTATTAGATCCTCCGCAACTGGTTAATGCAAGTGTAGAACTTAATGCTATTAATGAAAACAACTTTAGTTTTTTCATAGTCGATATAAATATTTTCAAAGTACAAAGAAAAAATAAATTATTCAATAAATCAAGTAAAGAGTTGATTTTTTTGAAAAACGTTAACAAATTAATTTTATTGTATCACAATTTAATTATAAAATTTTCATTTATTTTGTAATTCAGAAATTTCAATAGTAAACATGAAACAAAAAATTTCTCTTTTATTTTTATTAAGCTTTGTATCAACACTTTGGGCTCAAAGAATCACTATCGAATGGGATGGTGCTAAAATTCGAGACTTTGGTGAGACAAAACTCAATCTCCCAAATTTTAAAAATCAGGGATTTTCATTCAGCCAAAATAACATTTTTATAACAACTAAACAACAAGTTGGCGAAAACCAGTTAAAAGTTTCTAATCCTGTCTGGGAAAATGTTTCTGCAAAGGAATTATTTTCATTAAGTAAGGATCTTATTACGGATCAGGAGATCAAAGATGTGGTTTATTATAATGCCGACGGAGCAAGATATGCAAGCGCAAACGTATCTCTTTTCAAAAATGTAAAGGGACAGATCCAGAGGCTATCGTCTTTTGAACTTTCAGAAACTAATGTTTCCAACAGTTTTGGAAATACTTTAAAACTGGGGACTACAAACAATCCTTTATCAGCAGGAACTTTTTACAAAATAAGAGTAGACAAATCGGGTATATTTAAAATAACCCGACAGTTTTTGCAGGATAACGGCATCAACCCTTCTTCTGTAAATCCTAAAAATTTCAGAATTTACGGAAACGGCGGAATCATGCTTCCGGAAAACAATCAGGACGCAAGATACAGTGCGCTTCAGGAAAATGCGATTCAGGTAGTGGGAGAAGACGACGGTGTATGGAATGATAATGACTATGCTTTATTCTATGCACAGGGTCCGAACGGATACAATTTATATAATAACTCGAACGGAAACGGAGTTAAAAGAACAGAATCAAGAACATATCCGAGTGAAAACCTGAAAAATATTTATGAAGATTATTCCTATTACTTCATCAATTTCGATAAAGGTCCCGGAAAAAGAGTTCAGCCGGTAGATGTTAATTTACCTGCTACTCCGCTTATCACAAGATTTGATAATTATCAGGTAATTAATGTAGACCAGAAAAACCTGATGAGAGTGGGAAGAACATGGGTGGAAGATGCTCCTTTTGTAACAGACAAAACGATTACCTTTACGACTGCTTCTCCCCTTCAGACAGGCGATGAGGTTCGGTATAAAGCACAGGTAATTGGCTATAAGTCTCAAAAAAACAAATTGCTTTATAATATCAATAATCAAAATCCGATTCCTTTTACGGTTCCTACTCCGGATCTGAGCTCAACGTATGAATTTTATCCTATGAATTATTCGGGAGTTGTATCCGGTTTAAGCGGAACTCAGATTACCATTAACATGAAACCTGATATTACCCTGAATCCGAACGGAACTTTCTACCCGGATTATTTTGAGGTACAGTATAAAGATAATTTAAGCTTCAACGGTACTCAGATGAGTTTCCGTGATTTTTCTCTGGTTACCGGAAGCAATACCACTTATGGTTTCAGTCTTTCCAACGCTTCTGCGGCAGAGCAGATCTGGGACGTTACAGATATTACCAATGCCAACAGAAGAGTAAATAAAGCCGCAGGAAGTGCATCATTTAACTTTGCTTACACGGCATCAAATCTGAACTTCAATAATGAATTTGTAGCTTTCAGAGCGGATGCGGCATTCAGTCCTTCATTTGTTGGAAGAATCAACAACCAGAACATTTCAGCGTTACAAAATGTAGATTATTTAATTATCACGACTCCTGAAATGCTGGGACAGGCACAAAGAATTGCCAACTATCACCAGACCAAAAACAATTATAATGTACAGGTGGTAGATACGGAAAAAATCTATAATGAATTCGGAAGCGGCAGTAGAGATCTTACGGCGATCAGAGATTTTGTAACGAAGCTAAATACTCCACTTGGAACATTGAAATATGTATTTATTTTGGGAGATACCTCATTTGATTATAAGAACAGAATCCCGGGTAATAACAATATCGTATCCAGCTATCAGAGTGAAATTTCTCAGGACGTGATAAGATCATTCGTTACTGATGATTATATTGTGATGACGAAACCACAGACTGTAAGCTACATCGATTTTAATCTTCCGGATCTTCCTGTGGGCAGAATTCCGGCTGCCAATGCGACGGAAGCTTCCAATATGATTGATAAGACTCTAGCTTATTATAACAGTTTATCCGGTCAGTCTACGCCTTTCGGGGAATGGAAAATGAAGCTGGATTTTGTTGTGGATGATGATAACGACGGAGGTGCACCTTTCCATACTGTAATGAACAATTCTCTGGCAACGGTTTTTGAACAAAACAATACGACTCTTAAAGAGTATAACGTAAGAAAACTTTACCTTGATGCTTTTCAGGCGCAAAGTACAGCGGGAGGACAAAGATATCCTCAGGTAAACCAGGCAATCTCCAATGATATCGGAAACAGCCTTTATCTTTTCTATTTCGGACACGGAGGAATCAACGGATGGGCGCAGGAAAGAGTTTTAACATTATCTGAAATTCAGAATGCGAATAACTTCTCTAATGTGTACAGCAGATTTCCGTTTGTATCTACAATTACCTGCGAGTTCACGCTTTGGGATGATCCTGACGTTTCTTCCGCAGGAGAACAGTTTATGAAACTTAAACAGGGAGGTCCAGCAACAATGATTACTTCTAGCCGTGCAATCGACGTAGGTTATGGGGTAGATTTCACCAACCTTTTCACGCAAAATATCTTTAAACTTACCAACGATGATTTCGATACTTTAGGATATGCCCATCTGAATGCAAAAAAACAGAGAGGAGCCTCTTCAGAACATTTAAAGGTTAATTTCTTAGGAGATCCTGCGATGAAACTGACCAGACCGAAAAGATTATTGGTTATTGATAATATTGAAACTCCGGTTCCGGGGTTGATCAGAGGTCTTGATTTTGTGAAAGTAAAAGGACACATCAATAATCCGAACGGAACGGTAAATACAACGTTTAACGGAAGAGTGGTCATTAATATTTTTGATAAAAGATTAAACAAAACCACTTTGAATAACGACGGAGGATTAACGCCGGTTCTTCAGTACACCGAGGAAGGAAGTGCGATCGTAAAAGCTTCCGGAACCGCTGTAAACGGAGTTTTCACTGTAGAATTTTATGTTCCGAAAGACATCAATTACGCAGTGGGAACAGGCAGAATTTTAGGATATGCAGATAATAAATCTTCTGATGTATTCAACAACCAGCCGGTTCAGGTGGGAGATATCAATCCGAACGGAATTAATGATAACGAACCGCCAAAAGTAAAATTGTATATGAACAATACCAACTTCGCAGACGGCGGTATCACAGACCAGAATCCGATGTTACTGGCGTGTGTTACAGACGATACAGGAATTAATTCTACAGGTTCTGGTATTGGTCATGATATTACAGTATATTTGGACGGACAAATTATCAATACAATTGTACTGAATGATTTTTATGCTTCAGGGGAAGGAAACGGATGTTTAAGCCCGAGTTTGGCAGATTATCAGAAAGGAAATGTAACGTATCCTTTTAGAAATCTTGCGGTGGGACAACATCAGTTAACATTTAAAGTTTGGGACATAAACAATAATTCTACAACTGCTACGTTAAATTTTGAAGTTAAGGATGAAGCAGATCAGCATTTGGTAATCAACCGACCTCTGAACTGGCCGAATCCGTTTACGAACAAAACGTATGTTCAGTTTGAGCATAATTGCGACGATATTCTGGATGTAAACGTTCAGATTTATACAATTACAGGAAAATTGGTAAGAACTTTATCACAGCCTGTAGTTGCAGAACCCTTCCTACAGGGCTTTAGAACGCCGCGTCAGGCAATAGAATGGGACGGAAGAGACGATTTTGGGGCAACAGTAGCAAAAGGTACGTATATTTTTAAGATATTTGCAAAAAGTCAAAATCAAGAAAAATGCAAAGGAAGTGCTACAGCTGTAGAAAAAATGGTACTTTTGAAATAAATTTAAAACGATAACAGTAATAATATTAACAAAAAACTGATAATATATAAAAGACAACATATGAATTTAACTACTAAACTGCTTTTAGGAATTGGGTTAAGTGCTGGTTTTTTAGGCTATTCTCAAGATTTAAGTCTAGTAAGACCTGTATTAACCGGAGCTCCTTTCTTAAGAATCGCACCAGATGCAAGAGCTGGAGGTATGGGAGATCAGGGTGTGGTAACCTCTCCGGATGCTTTTTCACAATTCTGGAATGCAGCGAAATATCCTTTCAGCAGATCGAGTTCTTCCGTCGGGCTAAACTATACGCCTTACATGGGAAAACTTACCAATGATGTGTTTTTATTATACGGAGCCTTCCACAAATTCTTAGGGCAGGAAGAAAGATCTACCATCTCTGCAAGTATTTATTACTTCAATATGGGAGAAGTAGACCTTACTCAGTTAGTAGGAAACGAAGTAACTTCAATGGGAACCTCAAAACCAAACGAATTTTCCATCGACGTAGCTTATGGTCTTAAACTATCCGATTCATATTCAATGGCGGTTACCGGGAGATACATCCGTTCAGACTTAGCCGGAGGATTCAACACAGATACAACGCTTAAACCGGCAAACTCTTTTGCAGTAGATGTTTCAGGATACTATACATCTCCAAGATTCTCGAGTTTAGGAGGAATGGACGGAAAAATCAACGCCGGTTTTGCTGTTCAGAACTTAGGTCCGAAACTGGATTACACAGGAAACGAAGATTCCAGATCTTACCTTCCTACTATGGCTAGATTAGGACTTGGTTACGATATGTATCTTGATGATATGAACAGAGTGGGCTTAAGTTTTGAAGGTTCAAAAATCCTGGTTCCAGGTTCAGAATATGTAGGAATTGACCCGAATACAAGACAGCCGATCTATCAGGTTCCGAACGTTGGTGTAATGGCAGGAATCGGAAAATCTTTCAAAAACAAAAATTCCATCATGTATAGTGGTGCATTAGAATATTCTTATGACAATGCATTCTCTGTAAGAACAGGGTATTTCCACGAAAGTGAAGAACAGGGAGCGAGACAGTTTGCAACTGCGGGTATCGGATTAAAATACCGTTCTTTCGGTCTGGACGTTTCTTACCTCATCAATATGTCTAAAATTAATACGGCTTTGGATAACACCCTTCGTTTCGGACTTACATGGAACATCGGTGATGAAACCTCAAACGTAGACAATTAAAATCTGAAACATACCATACAAAAGTCTCATAATTTATGGGACTTTTTTGTTTTTAGAACTCTACTTCTTTTTCAGGAGCTTTTTCGTGCTATCCGCTTACTCCTCGCTCCTGCGCCCGCCAATCTCAATCCCTCACCTTTCCCATTTCTGCTGTGGGGTAACCGCTGCTATCACGGCTAGGTTTTTGTATGTGATTTCAATATTTCGGAATAATTACAAGCCCATACTATAATACACATTGGATATATAAAGACCACCCCGTCAAAAAATTCTTACGAATTTTTGCCACCCCTCCAAAGGAGGGGAATCACAAAGCTCCTATCTATGAAAAATTCACATTTAACTGGTGAAGTAAAATTGACGATTCACATCTTGAGATTTTTCAAAAATTTAATAATTACCGCATAAAGTAAAGCGCACAATTCACATTTAACTCTTAATTTTGTAGCATGAACTACTCTGCAGAACTCAAAAAATTCGTAACCAGTCAATATGTATATTCTGCAATCAGAATTACACTGGCTACCGTTCTGCCCTGTCTCGTTCTCGCCCACTTCGGGATTCTGAAAGAATATTTCCTATTTCCGCTCGGAACCAGCTTTGTTGCTTTAACAGATCAGCCGGGACCTTTCATTAGAAGAAGAAATGCATTAACATTTGCCATATTCTGCTTCGTATTCGTTGCGACGGTTGCAAGCCTTGTGATGAACTTTAAAATTCTGGTTTTCGCAGAAATTATAGTTTTTGGAATGTTCTTTTCCCTGATCGGAGTTTACGGACAGAGATTAGCTGCCGTTGGTTCTTTATCATTGGTTGTTCTTGCGATTTTCATCGACGGACATTTAACCGGAAGCAATATTTTCAAAAGTTTACTGATTTTTGCTTCCGGATGTACTTGGTTTTTATTGATATTTCTTGTCGTAACGACCATTCAGCCTTACAAACTGGCAAGCCAGATGATTGGAGAAAATTACCTTCAGTTAGCCGAATTTTTAAAAATCAAAGCCAATTATTATCAGAAAAATCCGGATTTTGATAAACTGACCACACAGGTTATTGCCAAACAGATCGGGATCAAGAACCTTCAGGAAGAAACCAGAGAAACGGTTTTCAAGACGAGAACCATCGTAAACGAATCTACTACAACAAGCCGTTTGCTGATGCTGATGTTTCTGAATTCTATGGATCTTCATGAAAAACTGATGACTTCAGAAAGTGATTATCAGAAACTGCAGCAGATTTTTGACGATACCACTATTCTTGTGGATATTCATGATTATCTTAATCTGCTTGCCGAAGAAATTACCAACATCGGAATCGCCCTGCAAATCGGGACAAGAGCAAAACCAATGTTCGATCTCGATACGGAGCTGAGTAATTTAAATCATAATTATTTCGATCTCAGAAACAAAAAAATATCTCCCGAAAATTTCGAAAACTTCATGGTGCTGCGCCAGATTCTGATGCGCATTAATGAAATCACCAAAGAAATTGATGAGATTTATAAAGTTTTCTCCCAGAATGTAAAGCTTGCAAAAAGTCTTTCCACTGGTCTGGATCTTAAAAAATTCATGCCCAATGAGGAAAAACTGAATTTCAGAGTTTTAAGAAACAATATTTCACTTTCGTCATCTCATTTCAGACATGCTTTGAGAATTACGATTGCGTTATTATTGGGATATCTATTTTCATTATTCCAGTTTTTAGGAATCGGACACACCTATTGGATTTTAATTACCATTGTTGCGATCTTAAAACCCGCCTACTCCATTACCAAACAGAGAAATCTGCTCCGTTTGTACGGAACTGTTGCCGGAGCTGTAATTGCCTATGGAATTCTGCATTTCATCCACATTAACGAAGTTTTATTTACTATTCTTTTATTAAGCATGATTATGTGTTTCAGCTTTCTGAAGGGAAAATATTTCTGGGCAGTTCTGTTTATGACGATTTATATTTTTCTGAGCTTTAATTTTTTAAGTCCCGGAAAAGTCAACATCATTTTTAAAGACAGAATTGTAGATACCATTATTGCAGCCATAATTACTTCTCTGGTTGCCTACATCGTTCTTCCGGTTTGGGAGCATACCCAAAATCTGGATCTGATGAAGAAATCTGCGGAAGCCAATCTCAGTTATTTCCAAAGTGTAATTTCCAAGTTTCTGGAAGAAAAATATGATCTTGAAGATTATAAAGTAAAACGTAAAAACGCTATTATTTCGTTGGCAAATCTTTCTGACAATTTTCAGAGAATGATTTCCGATCCTAAAAATCAGCAGAAAAAACTGGAAGTAGTGCATCAGTTTGTAGCGACTTCACACCTTATCACTGCCTATACCGCTTCCCTTTCCCAATATGTAAAGGATGATGAAAAGTATCCTGAAATTGACGCCGAAAGCTGGAGCAGAAAAATAGAAGCCGAAATGCAGAAGGTTTCAATTCTTTTACATGGAGATACCATAACGGAAGAATTAAAAAAAGAAAGCCGCATAGAACCTGAAGATTCCTCTTTGGAAGATTTAATTTTAAAGCGAAAAACCGAGCTTACTGAAAACGAAGCCTATGATTTGAGAGATCCTAACAAAATTTCGCATTTAACGGAGCTAAAAAATATTCACGATGTTCTGGAACTGATCTTTGACGTTGCCAAAGAACAGCGAAAAGTGATTGAAAAATACCGGAATGAAACGGACTCTGTTGAGAAGCGCGATCCTATTCTTCAACAATCGTAAAGCAGTAATCATCAAAAAATTCTACCCTTGCTTTGAATTCATCTGAAATTTTATCATCATGAACCCTGCATTTGATGTGATGAAGATATTTCAGTTCAAAAGGCTTCACTTCATAATGCTTTTTCAGCGACCAGTGTTTGGAATGATGAATTTTATACATGCTTTCTTTAACGCTCCAGATAATCGTGTAAAAAGTCACTTCATTGTCTGATGGAATAAACCCGCGTTCATTTTCGTAGGTGAATTTATCAATGACTCTTAAAATTTTAGGATTAAATTTTTCAATATCTATTCCTATTTTACTCTTCGAAATGGCAATAGCTGCAAAAGGAAATGAATGCGTAATGGATATTTCCGCATCTTTCGGAGATAAAAATGGTTCTCTTTCTTTATATAAAATCTTGGAATCAGGTTTTAGGCTTTTTAATAATTTACGCACCATTAAAACCTCCAGTAATTTTTTGGGATGATAATCTTTTACTTTATCGGCATTTTCGGGTTCCAAAAGTTCATGAATATCCAGTGTTTCATCTTCATCATATTTCCATACGAGAATTGTAGCATTATCATCAGAAAAATCGCGGTAAAGTGGCATGTATTGAATTATTTTGCTAAAATAACAATTTTCTTGTGAATCGTATTTTGAATTCAGAAGTATTCAAAATTATTAAATTCAGATTTATATTATCTATTATCTTAAATGTTGTTATCTAAAATGCAATAAAAATCGTTATAATATGCTTAATATCATATAATTCTTGACAGAAGTATGTTTTTTTATCTAAATTATTAATTGTAATTTTGCACATTATCAATTGAATTAAAACTTATTCATTCATATGAGTACTACAACACAATACATGCCTTATAAAGTTAAGGACATCTCCCTTGCAGAATGGGGAAGAAAAGAAATTACCCTTGCTGAAGCGGAAATGCCTGGTTTGATGGCAATTCGTGAAGAATACGGACCGTCTCAACCGTTAAAAGGTGCAAGAATCGCAGGATGTCTTCACATGACTATCCAGACTGCTGTACTTATCGAGACATTGGTAGCTTTAGGTGCTGAAGTTACATGGTCTTCTTGTAATATTTTCTCTACACAGGATCACGCTGCTGCTGCAATTGCTGCTGCAGGAATTCCGGTTTATGCGTGGAAAGGAATGAACGCGGAGGAATTTGACTGGTGTATAGAGCAGACTATTTTCTTTGGTGAAGACAGAAAACCGTTGAACATGATCCTGGATGATGGTGGAGATTTAACTAACATGGTTTTTGATAAGTTCCCTGAACTTACTGCAGAAATTAAAGGTCTTTCTGAAGAAACAACAACAGGTGTTCACAGATTGTACGAAAGAATGAAGAACGGAACTTTGGTAATGCCTGCCATCAACGTAAACGATTCTGTAACGAAATCTAAATTCGACAACAAGTACGGATGTAAAGAATCTGCAGTAGATGCTGTAAGAAGAGCTACAGACATTATGTTGGCAGGAAAAAGAGTGGTAGTTTGCGGATACGGAGATGTAGGTAAAGGTACTGCTGCTTCTTTCAGAGGAGCTGGTTCTATCGTTACGGTTACCGAAATAGATCCAATTTGTGCGCTTCAGGCTGCAATGGACGGTTACGAAGTAAAAAGATTGGATACTGTAGTGGATAACGCAGATATCATCATTACAACAACAGGTAACTTCAACATTGTAAGAGGAGAACATTTCCTTAAAATGAAAGATAAAGCGATCGTTTGTAACATCGGACACTTCGATAACGAAATCGATATGGCTTGGTTAAACGACAACTACGGTCACACAAAATCTGAAGTAAAACCTCAGGTTGATATCTATACTGTAGAAGGTAAAGAAGTGATTATTCTTGCGGAAGGTAGATTAGTAAACTTAGGATGTGCTACAGGACACCCAAGTTTTGTAATGTCTAACTCTTTCTCTAACCAGACTTTGGCTCAGATTGAACTTTGGAACAATTCTGAAGCTTATGGAAACGAAGTATATATGTTGCCTAAACATCTGGATGAAAAAGTAGCGGCTCTTCACCTTAAGAAATTAAGCGTTGAACTAGAAACTCTTTCTCCTGAGCAGGCTGAATATATCGGGGTGGATGTGAAAGGACCATTCAAACCTGAATATTACAGATACTAATAAGCATATTTGCTTTTATATATTGAAACTCTCCCCAAAAAGGAGAGTTTTTTGTTTTCATTAGTTTCCAGTGGCGGCTTCGCCGCCACTGGAAACTAATGAAAACGCAACAAATAATTTCTTTTTCATTTATATAATTTAAAATTTTAAACAATAAAAATTTAGAATTTCAGTTATTGTTCACATTTAATTTAAATTAATATCTTTGAAACCTTTAACAAAAACATTAAACATGAAAAAGCAAAATGTATCAACTGCATTTGTCGCGGCATCCTGGATCGCTTTAGGAGCCGGAATGATTGGTTTTATCGTAGGTTTAGCGAGAGCGGAAATGCAGCTTAATGAGAAAGGATATTATTTCACCATTCTTCTGTATGGATTATTCGCAGTGGTTTCTTTGCAGAAAGCAGTACGCGACAGGCTGGAAAACATCAAAGTAACTGACATCTATTATGGAATCTGCTGGTTTGCGACCCTTTCCTCCATCGTATTACTGGCAATCGGATTATGGAATGCGACAATTCTTCCAAGTGAAAAAGGGTTTTACGGATTTGCCTTTTTACTGGCACTTTTCGGAGCCATTGCCGTGCAGAAAAATACCAGAGACAATATGCTTCAGGAATAAAAAAAGATTAGACTCTCCAAATTCGGAGAGTTTTTATTTTAATGGAACTCGAAAAAAATCCTGATGAAACAAGCTGTAGCGGAATAACTAACTAAATTTCAGGAGTAGTGATAAAGACTCAGGCTCACGAAGTTCGTGAGCCTGAGTCTTTATCCTGTATTAAATTATTTATCAAAATGATTCGGATGTTTATCTTTAATATCATCCACCGTTCCCAGAACTTTATCTTTTAAAGATTCCTGATATTTCTGAAGGCTTTCAGCAACAGTATCGTCTGAGCTTCCAATGATTTTTGCAGCTAAAATTCCCGCATTCAAAGCACCGTTCAAAGCAACTGTAGCTACAGGAATTCCGCCCGGCATCTGAAGAATGGATAATACAGAATCCCAACCATCAATAGAGTTGCTCGATAAAATCGGAACTCCGATCACAGGTAAAGTTGTGCAGCTTGCTACCATTCCCGGAAGATGGGCTGCTCCTCCCGCTCCGGCAACAATTACTTTCAAGCCTCTTTCTTTAGCTGTTTTTGCATAATCAAACATTCTTTCCGGTGTTCTGTGGGCAGAAACTACCGTCAGTTCATAAGGTATGTCTAAAGATTTTAAAAAATTCGCTGCCTGTTCCATGATCGGTAAGTCGCTCTGACTTCCCATTATTATTCCTACCATTTTTTCAATTTATTAGATGCTCAAAGATAAAAAATTAAAAAACCTCATGCAAAAAGGCGTAAAAGTTGTTGGGCAAAAGGAATGAAGCTTCAGAAAGCTTTTGGATAAACTTTTAATTGAATATATTTGCCGCTAAGACCACCATTTTGAAAGATTTTAAGCTTACTCTTGCCATTCTCACCGTTGCTGTTGTCTGGGGAACCACATTTTTATCAATTCGTGTTGCTGTTGAAACCATTCCGGCTTGGTTTGTTGCGGGAATCCGTCAGTTTTTAGCAGCAGTTATCATGCTTTTAATTTTACTGTACAGAAAACAGTTTCAGTGGATCGGCTGGAAAAATCTGGGGTATCAGCTTATTTTTTCTTCATTGATGCTGATTATGGCAAACGGACTGACAACCGTTGCTGAAGAGACTTTAACCAGCAGTTTAACTTCATTAATCAGTGCCACTTCACCCATCGTCGTATTTTTAGGAAGTGTGGCAATCGGCTTGCAGAAATTCACCGTTCGTGCAATGTTGGGGCTTTTCATGTGTTTTGGAGGCATTTTATTCATCTTCTGGGACGGTATTAACGATTTAGCCAATCCGGATTACAGATTTGGGATTCTCCTTTTACTCTTTGCCATTGCAGGATGGGCTTCAGGAACGATTTTCACTAAAAAAATGAATATTCAGAGTAAAAATATTTCGCTGAATCTTTTTTATCAGTTTGCTTTTGCAGGGATCATTCAGATTATCTTTGCTTTACTTTTCAGCGAAAATTATAACTTCGAAAACTGGTCTGTAAAAAGTATTTCCGCAATGCTTTATCTTTCGCTTTTTGGCTCCGTTGCAGCTTTTTTTGCTTATCATTATGCTTTAACCAAGGTTTCTCCGGTTCAGGTTTCTATTCTGGCATATATCAATACCATTATTTCCATTTTCTTAAGCTGGCTGATCCTTAATGAAGAAATTTCAGCTAAATTTATCATTGCAGCAATATTGATCATTTTGGGTGTTTTTGTTATTAATTACAACAGAGAAATGTTCAAAAAACAACGAATTGAATAAAAATTGATTAAAAAATCTGCCATTAAGATAAAAATCAAGACTTTTAACTTTCCGTTTTTTTTCCTATATTGTTTTCACCAAGTTATTCAATATGATAAAAAACGCCCTATTTGCAGTTTCTGCTATATCAATCCTTTTAACGAGCTGCGACAACAGAAAAAAGGAAAATGACCTTACTTTAAGAGAGCAGCAATTACTGGAAAAAGAAAAATCATTCGCCCAGAAAGAATCTGAATATCAGTCTCTTTTAAAAATGAGAGACAGTATTTTTGCCAAAAAAGATTCTGTAAAAATTGTAGTCTGGCCTGCTGAAATTGCCGGATCCTGGACGGGAAAAGTGATCTGTACAGAGTCCAACTGCAGCGATTACGTAGTCGGCGATCAACGTACCGATACCTGGGAATTCGACAGCGATTCTATTCAGTTGGTTACTAAGATCATTAACAACAATAATCTGGTAAGGCTTTACTCCGGAAAATTTGAAAATAACGAGGCAAAGCTTACTTTTAAAACAGATTCCACATCGAAAAAACAGGTCGAAATGAATGTGCTTCTCAATGATTTTTCAGCCAATAAAATAAGAGGTACAAGAACCATCGCAGTAGACAATAACTGTATGGCAAAATTCTCCGTAGAACTAATCCGTTCCACCAAATAAACACATAATGACTTTACTGAGCATACACAACCTGAGTCTTCCCATCGAAGACCCGGTACTTAAATTTCTTCTGGTTTTAATTATTATTCTTGCCGCACCATTGCTTTTAAATAAAATAAAAGTTCCGCATCTGTTGGGATTGATTATCGCAGGAGCAGTAATCGGTCCGAATGGCTTCAATGTTCTTGCAAGAGACAGCAGCATTGTGGTAACAGGAACCACAGGATTGCTCTACATCATGTTTCTTGCAGGACTGGAAATAGACATGGGTGATTTTAAGAAAAATAAATGGAAAAGTCTCACCTTCGGAATTTACACATTCACCGTGCCTTTTGTTTTAGGATATTTCGGAGCCTATTATATTCTGCATTTTTCTGTCCTTACCTCTGTTCTTTTTGCCAGTTTATTCTCGTCACACACCTTAATTGCCTATCCTTTGATAAGCAAGTTGGGAATTGCCAAAAACCCGGCAGTAAATATTACCGTGGGCGGAACGATGATTACGGATATTCTTGCGCTTTTGGTTCTTGCCGTAATTGTGGGAATGTCGCAGGGTGATGTCGGTACAGAATTCTGGGTGAAACTTTCAGTCTCATTCGTTGTATTCGCACTGATTGTTTTGCTGATTTTTCCCATGATCGGACGATGGTTTTTCAAAAAAGTAGATGATAAAATTTCGCAGTATATTTTTGTTTTGGTGATGATTTATCTCGCCGCTTTACTGGCAGAATTGGCAGGAGTAGAAGCCATTATCGGAGCCTTCTTCGCTGGATTGGCTTTAAACAGGCTGATTCCTCACACCTCATCGCTGATGAACCGTGTAGAATTTGTCGGGAATGCGATTTTCATTCCTTTTTTCCTGATCAGTGTAGGAATGCTGATTGATTTTAAAGTCTTTTTTAAAAGCTGGGAAACACTGGAAGTCGCCGGAATTATGCTTGTAGCTTCGATTGGCGGAAAATATCTTTCGGCGGTAGCTACACAGAAAACATTCAGGCTTACCAAAGAAGAAGGAAAGCTGATTTTCGGGCTGAGTTCCGCTTCGGCAGCGGCAACGCTGGCTTCAGTAATGGTAGGTTACAATATTATCCTTTCGGAAACGGAAACGGGAGAACCGATCAGATTATTAAATGAGCACGTTCTGAACGGAAGTATTCTGCTGATTCTGATTTCATGTACGATATCATCATTTGTTTCGATGGCAAGTGCACAGAAAATTGCAGAACAGGATAATGAAGATACGGTTTCCGGAAATACGCATGAAGAGGAAAATATTCTTTTAGCTTTAAATTATGAAGCCACCGTCGAAAGAATGGTGAATCTGGGAATTTTAATTAAAGCCCATTCTAACACAGAAAATATATTCGCGCTGAACGTCATTAACGAAGATAAAAACGAATCTTCCGTAAAGAATGCCGAAAAACTGCTGCACAGCGCTACAGATACTGCTGCTGCTGCGGATGTAAAGATTCAGCCACTGAAAAGATACGACAATGATGTCATCAATGGAGTGAATAACGTTATTAAAGAGCAGAATATCACCGATATCATCATCGGACTGGAAGATGAAAAAGGCTTTTCCCCTTCTTTTGTGTATAATCTTTACAACGGCTATCTTCAGAACGACCACGTTAATGTTTTGGTGTATCACGCTGCACAGCCTTTGTCGACCATCAAAAAATATGCGGTGATGATTCCCGAAAATGCCCATAAAGAAGCAGGTTTCTTTCATGCGCTTTTAAGGGTTTGGAATATTGCCAGAAACTCCGGTGCGACGATTGTTTTTTATGCTTCGGAAACTATTTTAGACATTCTTCAGAAAATTATTAAAAAAGCTAATATTGAAGCTGAATTTATCATTATGAATTCATGGAAAGACGGCGAAAAAACCGCAGCGGAACTTAAAGAAGATGAAGCTTTAATTGTTTTTATGGCAAAAAGAGGCATGAAGTCCTACATTCCGCAGATGAGGCTGATTCCGGAACTTTTAAACAGAAACCTTCGCGACAATAATTATTTGCTGGTTTTCCCGTTCTCCGAATTTGATGAAAATGATGTGGAAAAACGTTCCGTAGGAAATCATGATGATTTTATGGAAATCGGAAATGTGATTAAGAAGATTTTTAAGTAAGAATTGTATATTATATTCAAATAATATTTATATTTCACTTATTAAAAACTAATTACCAAATCATGAATGAAACAGAAAGAATCAACGAAGATTTAAGGCAATATAAATTGTTTAAAATCCAGAGAGTAAATACGCATGAACAAAAATTCAAAGAGTTAAAGAATGATTTTGTAATAATTCAAAAAAATGAAATTTTGAATTATTTGATCGCTTTTCTTAATATGGCTGTTATAGTTCTATCACTATACAATCTCTTCAAGTTATTCACCGTAAGTAATTATTTTGATAGTAATTCGGAACTCGTTATTTTTAATATTTTTTCGATATTAATATTTTCTTTATTCTTAACGTATAAATTTTGGAATTTTAATCTTAAACTTAAAAAATATATCAAAACAGCAGAGAACGCACAAAGTTATTTTCAAAACGAAAGTGAAAATTTGAGAAGTAATTATGAAAATTATGTTGATCATTATTTAAATGATATTAAAAGAAAATAAAGACATTAATTTTAGAAATAGTTCAAGTAAATGAAATTTACCTATATAATCTGTTTTATACTATTCTTTGGAACATATGAATAAAATTATGCCTGTTATTGTAATTATAAAGGAGATTTCTTAAAATGTCTTTAAATTCAAAATTAATCACTGTAGTTAAAGTAAAAAAGTTTATTACCTTCAAAGATATTTATGATGAGCAGGTTCCAATGTCTATGGAAGTTGAAGTTATTGAAGTTGTAAAAGGAAAAGAATCCAGAAAGACATTTATCATTTGGGGAGATAATGGAAATCTCTATAGACCTTATCTTTCTTCATTTCAACTAGGTAAATACTACATCATGAGTCTTAATGCTGCGAGTGACGGAAGTAAGAATAACTATTTTCACATCAAAGAAAGACCAAAAGATTATTATATTTCAGCTTGCGGATGTTATTGGCTTACATTTAATAAAGATTCAAAAACAGTTTATGGAGATATTTCAAAAAAGAAAAAAGAAATGAAGCTTCCAGAGTTAAAAAATAAAATTAAAAACTAAAAAAGACTGCCTTCTCAAGCAGTCTTTTTCAATGATGTAAATAGTAAAATTATTCAGAAATAACTCTTACCATTCCTTTCACCATCACCAGTTTTTCCATCAGTTCTTCTCTGGATTCTGCCAGAACATTGATGTGCCCCATTTTTCTTCCCGGTTTGGTTTCTGTTTTTCCATACAGGTGAACGTAGGTTTCAGGAAGTCTTAAAACATCTTCCATTCCTTCATAAACTACTTTTCCGGAAAAGCCTTCTGCGCCTACTAAATTCAGCATTCCGCTGTAGATAATGGCATCCGTATCTGCCAGAGGTAAATTCTTCACCACGCGGTACATCTGCTCAAACTGTGAATTCGCATTTCCTTCCTGACTCTGATGTCCTGAATTGTGAAGTCTCGGAGCCGTTTCGTTTACCCAGACTTTTCCTTCTTTATCTAAAAACAGTTCGATGGCGAAAAGTCCCGAAGAATGAATCGCATTGAGAAATTTTTCTGTGATCGAATTGATCTGCTCTTCAATTTCTTCGGTTAAAAAAACCGGACAAATGTTGAAATCCAGCAGATTAAGCTTCGGATCGGCAACCATTTCCGTTACAGGAAAGGTTTTTGTTTCTCCGTTTTCATTTCTGGCAACAATTACAGAAAGTTCTTTATCAATATCCACTAATTTTTCGATCACAGAATCCTGTATCCAGAGATTTTTCATGTCTTCATGGGTGCGGATTACCTGAACCCCTTTTCCGTCGTAACCTCCTGTGTTCATTTTCTGTACAAACGGCAGAGGCATTTTAATTTCATCGGAACTTCCATCCATTACTTCAAATTCAGGACTTGGAATATCGTGTTGTGCATAAAACTGTTTCTGAAGAATTTTCTGCTGAATCGTTTTAATGATTTTAGAATTCGGAACGACTTTTATCCCCTGATTTTCAAGTTCGGCAAGAGCATCCGCATTTACATGCTCGATTTCGATGGTTACCACATCTTTATTTTTACCGAAATTCAGAACGGTTTCATAATCGTTGAAATTTCCCTGTGTAAAGTAGGAAATATTATGACAGGGTGCGTCTGAAGCAGGATCCAGCGTATAAAATTCATCATCGTATTTCAATGCTTCCTGAATCAGCATTCGTCCGAGCTGTCCTCCTCCTAAAATTCCAATTTTCATTTTTTACTTTTATTTTCTGTTAGATTTAATATAGTTTAAAATTTAACGCTAAGCTCGCTAAGACTTTTTGAAAAATTCACTCATTATTTTTCGCTCGCAAAGGCGTTTCACTCAGCTATGAGCATTATGTTTTATTGAATTTTATCAATTTTCAGATATCCCAGTTCCACTACGTTTTCCTGATTTTCAGCATTGGATTTTATTAATGTAATAGAATATTTTTCTTTCATTTTTTCAGGAAGAATATCATTTACCTTGAAAATATCATCAATGTCTACACCGTGTTTATCATCAATATGGCTTTCCGCTCCTTTAAATCCCATGGTTTTATAAAATTCTGTGGCTTTTGCTCTTTTTGTAACTTCCGCCATCGAATTTCCAACCATTAAATGCTGTTCATGAAATTCTTCAAAAAAACCTCTTTTATATCCTCCAAGGTTAATAAAATAAAGCTGTTCTTCCGATGTTTTCTCTCCTCTTTCTGTAATTTTCACTTCATAACCATCGATAAAACGCACTTCCTGATAACAGTCGATGTGGATTTTGGCATCCTTCCAGAACTCTTTCATATCCGGAACCAGATCTTTCAGACTTTCGGCGATTCCGAAGAAAACATCGTGCTGCTCTATATTTCGTCCTTCCGGGGTGGCTCCGAGGATGATATAAAATAATTTCATATAAAATTCTGTTTGTGCAAAAATACGTCAAATTTATCTTTTTTAAACGTTTGGCAGACTAACGCAATAGTTTTATATTTGTAACATGTCAGAAATCATCATTCTCTTTCTTGGAGCCATTTCGGCAGGACTTCTGGGTTCTTTGACCGGATTGGGAGGAGGAGTTATCATTATTCCTTTATTAACGCTGGGTTTCGGCGTTCCTATGCATTACGCCATCGGTGCTTCTCTTATCTCTGTTATCGGAACTTCTTCCGGTGCGGCGGTAGCTTTTGTAAAAGAAGGCTTTACCAATATGAGAGTCGGGATGTTTTTAGAAATAGCCACTACTTCGGGCGCCATCGTGGGAGCTTTGGTTTCCGGAATGTTAAATCCGAATACGATCGGAATTATTTTCGCGAGTATTCTTCTTTTAACGGTTATTTTAAATTTAAAAGGAAAACCGGATCATCAGGAACCTATTATTAAAGGAAGTCTGGAAGAAAAATTAAAATTGTTCGGAACTTTTCCTGATAAAGGGGTGGTGAAAAGCTACTCTGCAAGAAATACAGTTCCCGGATTTCTGATGATGATGTTCGCAGGAGCCATGTCTGGATTGCTGGGAATCGGTTCCGGTGCGCTGAAAGTTCTGGCAATGGATAATATGATGAAACTGCCTTTTAAAGTTTCTACGACGACGAGTAATTTTATGATCGGGGTAACAGCGGTTGCGAGTGCGCTGATCTATTTTCAGAGAGGTGAAATTATTCCGGTTATTGCAGCTCCGGTTCTTATTGGGGTTGTGGTAGGAAGTTTTATCGGATCTAAAACGCTGATGGTTTCCAAGACCAAAAAATTAAAGACATTCTTTGCCATTGTCATCACAATTCTTTCGGTTTACATGATGTACAACGGTATCAATAAAAGCTTCAGATAATGAGAAAGAATTTCACGGATGTAGATCTGAACCGTTCGGTAGGAAATTTGCTGAGACTGGGAGTTATCCTTTCTGTTGCAACATCATTAATCGGCTTTATCAAACTTTTCACGGAAGGATTTAAAATGCCTAAAAAATATACTTCTCTGGATATGGGCGAATCTTCGGAAAAAGTGTGGGGACACTTCTGGAATTCGCTTTGTAAAGGAGAAGGAATGGCGATTATCCAGTTGGGAATTCTTCTTTTGGTGTTCACTCCGTTAATGAGAATTATTTTCGCATTGATTGGTTACCTAAAAGAAAAAGACTACATCTACGTAGTCATTTCTTCCATCGTTCTTGCGATTATGGCAATCAGTTTCTTTACGGGGTATGCGCATTAATTAATTCTATAAAAATTATATTTGTTTACTTGATTGGATGAAAAAAAGCTGTTTACTAATAAAGATTTTTCTTATCGCTTTTTCTTTTACCATTATTTTTTCAATCATAATTTTTCAGATTTTTTATCGATGTTTAGACAAATACAATGACACAAGGCTTGATCCCCTTCGAATGCCTGAAATAAAAATTGATACTGCTAAAAAATATGATTATGTTCTCATCGGAGATTCTCATGTACAATATTGGTCAACAGGCAATAACAGTTTAAATCTTGGAATGACGGGACAGACTTCGGAGCAGATAAAACTAAAATATCTATTATTAAAAGATGAAATAAAATCAGGAAAAAAATTGATTATTTCCGTTGGTGCAAATGATGTTAAAAGTATTGCTACCAATCCTGGAAATAAAGAAGAAATTATAAAAAAGTGTGTCGAAAATCTTCAGCTTATTATTTCAGAAAATAAAAATAAATTTGACAGAATATATGTAATCACTATCCCGCCTGATTTTCAAGTTTCATTTCCTTATAACTTTATCAATTACGAAGATACATTTACTTCAAAGTTAAAAATTAATGAAGAAATAAGAAAAACAGCACTGAAAAACAAAATAGGATTAATAGATACCTACGAAATATTTAAAAATAAAACAGGCAATGAATATTCCATTGATGGAGTTCATATGAATGTCATAGCATATAAAATTCTGAATGAGAAAATTAGGTAATGTACTGAAAAATAGTTGGTGAAATTCAGGATATATTTTAATAAATTATGCACGTTAATCCGAAGAGGACAAAAGCACTGGTGGAGATCAA
>NZ_QEHP01000088.1:0-23208 GCF_003094695.1 Chryseobacterium sp. HMWF035
GAAGAAATACTAAGGAAAGGGTCTGAATATGATTATTTTTCAATGTGATTGTACTTTGTTTTAGTTCTTTCAGTTTTTATGGTTTCGGCGCGGCGAAGCCGCGCCGAAACCATAAAAAACTCTCAAAAAGAAAAATCCTCCCATAGACACGACCTGATTGAATTTTTTTATTGTCTTTAGCTTTTTAAATAAAACTAAAAAAACCGGTCAGGAAATGACCGGTTCTGCGATTTATTAAAGTAAATCTTACTTTTTCTCCTGTAGCTTAGTATAAATATTGTGGATTAATCCATCTGCAACAGATATTTTCGGAACAAAAATCCTGTTGATTTCCGACCATGTCATCACATTATTAAAAATCTGTAACGCATGAACCAAAACATCGGCTCTGTCTTCGCGGAGATTATATTTTGTCATTCTTTCATCAACCGTAAGATCATCAAACTCCTTATATACCTTTTTAAGATGAGAAAGCGACATCGGTTTGCCGTCTTTCGTTTTGCTCATGGAGAAAACTTTGTTGATATTTCCTCCTGAACCGATGGCAACAATCGGCTTTTTGCTGTTGATATTTTTTCTGATCTCTTCCTTCATGTCTTTCCAGTTGTCGGGCGTCACCAGATTGTTAAGCAAGCGGATGGTTCCGATATTGAAAGATTTTTCATATTTCATTTTTCCGTTTTCGTAAAAGGTAAGTTCCGTAGAACCGCCGCCGACATCAATGTACAGATAGGCAAATTCCTTATCCAGTCCTTCTGCCACATGATTTTCAAAAACCAGAGTAGCCTCTTCATCACCGGAAATAATTTCAATATTGATTCCTGAGGTCTTTTTTACCTCTTCAATAATTTTCTTTCCGTTTGAAGCATCACGCATTGCACTCGTTGCACATGCTCGGTAATGTTCAACATCATAAATTCTCATCAGATCGCTGAAAATCTTCATGGAATCGATTACCATTTTTTCCCTTTCTTCGCCGATTTTTCCTAAGGTAAAAACATCCATACCTAATCTCAGCGGTATTCTCAGAAGATTAAGTTTGATGAATTCGGGTTGTTTATTGTTAATTTTTACTTCATTAATCAAAAGTCGGGCTGCATTACTTCCTATATCTATGGCTGCGATCTTCATTTTTTCTTTGTTTTGGCTTTTAAATATCGATAGGTTTCAATCTGAGAACGGCATTCTTCCTTCGGATTATGAATGTACTCGTTGCTCAGTTTTTTGTCTAAAATACGTGCTTTTACATTATCTTTCAACTGTATGTCGAGAATATCTTTCAGTTCTTTTTTCAGATTTTTATCCGTAATCTTTGCGGCAGCTTCAATTCTGTAATCTAAATTTCTCGTCATCCAGTCTGCGGAAGAAATATACATATCTTCGACTCCTTTATTGTAAAAATACATTACTCTTGCATGTTCCAGATATTCGTCTACGATACTGATTGCTTTTATTTTTTCTTTAAAATCTTTCTGATTCACAGCACAGTAAATTCCTCTTACAATCATTCTGATGACAACTCCGGCTTGTGCTGCTTCATATAGCTTTTCAATCAGGGAACGGTCACTTACCGAATTGGCTTTAACGATCATTTCTGCATGTCTTCCCGCTTTGGCTTCTTCAATTTCCTTATCAATATGATGCATAATTTTTTCACGCATGAACTGCGGACAGACCAGAAGATTTTTACAGGTTTTTAAAATCGGAAGATAATCGTCTTTTGGTTTTTTCAGAACATTGAATACCTTATTAATATCTGCCATAATTCCCCGATCCGCCGTCATTAACAGATGATCTCCATAAATTCTCGCTGTTTTCTCATTGAAATTTCCGGTACTTACGAAACCGTACTGGATTGTTTTATTATGAGATCTTTTTTTAATGACACATAGCTTTGCGTGAACTTTTTTATTCGGAATTCCAATGAGTACAGTGATGCCTTCCGGTTCCAGCATTTCTTTCCATTCAAGGTTGGATTCCTCATCAAATCTTGCCTGAAGCTCGAGCATAACCGTAACCTCTTTACCGTTTCTTGCCGCATAAATCAAGGCATTGATGATTTTCGAACTGCTTGCCAGACGATAGGCAGTAATCTGGATCGATTTTACATCGGGATCCATTGCTGCCTCACGTAGAAGATCGATAACAGGATTGTATTTGTGATAAGGGAATGTTAAAAGAACATCATGTTTCAGAATAACATCCGTTACTCTTTCTGTATTTTCAAAAGCAGGGTGGGTAAAAGAACTTCTTTCAACAGGTTTTTCATACTTCTCAAAAACATCAGGGAAATCCATGAAATGTTTAAAATTATGAATTTTTCCTCCGGGAATAATGCTGTCTTTTTTCGTCAGGTTTAATTTTCGGATCAGCATTTCAAGAAGTGCCTTATCCATATCTTTATCGAAAACGAAACGGGTTGGTTTTCCTTTTCGCCTGTTTTTTAAGCCTTTTTCAATTTTTTCGGCAAAATTAGTCCGGATATCATTATCGAGTTCCAGCTCGGCATCTTTCGTTACTTTAAAAGCATTGGCTGCAAATTCATCATATCCGAAATAAGAGAAAATATGGGGTAAATTGAAGGTGATGACATCTTCCAAAAGCATTACATTTTTCTCTTCCACATCTTCGGAAGGAAGTAAAACAAATCTTCCTACAAAACGTGACGGAATTTCAATAATGGCGTAATTGCTGGAATATTGCCAGTCTTTTTTCCTCATCGCAACACCCAGATAAAGACTTTTATCCCTCATATAAGGCATCGGTGTATTCTCATGAAGCAGAATAGGAATGACGTTGGATTCCACCACTTCATCAAAATATTTTCTTACAAACTCCTTCTGATTGGGAGATAAATTTTTGGAAGTTTTAATAAAAACATGATGATCGGCCATTTCAGCAAGAATTTTCTTCCAGGTTTTATCAAAATCCTGTTGCTGCTTCATCACAATATCATTGATTTTCTGAAGGATTTTGGAAGGCGGCTGATAAAAAGATTCCGCAATTACTTTTTCTTTGAAATCCATGGCGCGTTTTAAACCTGCAACCCGCACACGGAAAAATTCGTCTAAATTGTTGGAGAAAATTCCTAAAAAACGGATTCTTAAATGTAAAGGGACTTTTTCGTCCATGGCTTCCTGTAAAACCCTCTCGTTGAAGGCAAGCCAGGTAATATCTCTCGGATTGAAATGTAATGACATTCTCTAGTTTATAATTTATCAAAAATAGTAATTCGTGGTATCCTTTGAAACCTTTTTGCGTTAAGCTTTAATTAAATTTTAGAGCCAAAAAGATTCTGAAACCGGATGATTTTTGCAATCCATTAAAGTTATTAAAACTATCCGGAAAATTATAGCTCTGATTTGATATTTTTAAAAGAATAGGAATTAATCATACTATCTGTTTAAACTAATTTAAAATTTAATCACAAACTGAAGCTTCGACATAGTGATAAGTTGGCTTATTAATAAATGTAAGTATAAAATTCTAACAGCTTATAATTAGAAATGCCCAGAAGTGACAAAATTGATACGGTCTGGCTTAAAATAATAGATGCTGTGACAAAAATTCAAACCACACATAAAGTAAAGTTTGAGTTTATTTTAAACAATATTTCTAAAAAAGGTCATTAAAAAAAACTATTTTTTACTCCTGTTTTTAATTGTTTGTGTCAATTTGTCACAAAATTTTGAATGGTATAAATATTGAGAAATACTGAATGTAAATTAAAATTAAAAATTAGAAAAAATATAAAAATATTATGAATAAAATAATTGGAATTGACTTAGGAACAACCAACTCTTGTGTTGCTGTAATGGAGGGTAAAGACCCTGTTGTTATTCCTAACGCAGAAGGTAAAAGAACAACGCCGTCTATCGTTGCGTTCACAGAAGATGGCGAAAGAAAAGTAGGAGATCCTGCAAAAAGACAGGCGGTAACGAATCCAAAGAAAACAGTATATTCAATTAAAAGATTTATCGGAACTCACTTTAAAGAGGATGCGAAAGAAATTTCAAGAGTACCTTATGAAGTAGTTTCAGGACCAAACGATACCGTAAAAGTAAAAATCGACGACAGAGAATATACTCCACAGGAAATTTCTGCAATGACGCTTCAGAAAATGAAGAAAACGGCTGAAGATTATCTTGGACAGGAAGTAACAAGAGCGGTAATTACGGTTCCTGCGTACTTCAACGATGCACAGAGACAGGCTACAAAAGAAGCGGGTGAAATCGCAGGTCTTAAAGTAGAAAGAATCATCAACGAGCCTACTGCTGCTGCATTGGCTTACGGTTTGGATAAAAACCATAAAGATCAGAAAATCGCAGTATACGATTTAGGAGGTGGTACTTTCGATATCTCTATCCTAGATTTAGGAGATGGTGTATTCGAAGTATTGTCTACAAACGGAGATACACACTTAGGAGGTGATGATTTTGATGATGTAATCATCAACTGGATGGCAGATGAATTCAAAGCTGAAGAAGGGGTTGACTTAAAGTCTGATGCAATCGCATTACAAAGATTGAAAGAAGCTGCTGAAAAAGCAAAAATCGAGTTGTCTTCTTCTCCACAGACAGAAATTAACCTTCCATATATTACAGCTACGGCTACAGGTCCTAAACACTTAGTAAAGACTTTAACGAAAGCTAAATTCGAGCAGTTATCTGCAGATTTGGTAAGAAGATCTATGGAGCCGGTTGCGAAAGCGTTAAAAGATGCAGGTTTATCAACTTCAGATATCGACGAGGTAATCTTGGTAGGAGGTTCTACAAGAATCCCGATCATCCAGGAAGAAGTGGAGAAATTCTTCGGTAAAAAACCTTCTAAAGGAGTTAACCCGGATGAAGTTGTAGCAATCGGTGCTGCGATTCAAGGGGGTGTATTGACAGGTGATGTAAAAGATGTTCTTTTATTAGATGTTACGCCACTTTCTTTAGGTATTGAAACTATGGGTTCTGTTTTCACTAAATTAATTGAAGCAAACACTACGATCCCAACTAAAAAATCTGAGGTATTCTCTACAGCTTCTGATAACCAGCCGGCTGTAAGTATCAGAGTAGGACAGGGAGAAAGACCAATGTTCAACGATAACAAAGAAATCGGTAGATTCGACCTTACAGATATTCCACCTGCACCAAGAGGAGTTCCTCAAATCGAAGTAACATTCGATATCGACGCAAACGGTATCTTAAGTGTTTCTGCTAAAGATAAAGGAACCGGTAAAGAGCAGTCTATTAAAATTCAGGCTTCTTCAGGTCTTTCTGACGAAGAAATCGAAAGAATGAAGAAAGAAGCTCAGGAAAATGCTTCTGCCGATGCTAAGAAAAAAGAAGAAGTTGAAATCTTCAATAAAGCAGACGGATTGATCTTCCAGACTGAAAAGCAATTAAAAGAGTTTGGTGAGAAATTATCTGCTGATAAAAAAGCAGCCATTGAAACCGCTCACGGAGAATTGAAAACAGCTTTTGAAGCTAAAAATGCAGATGATGTAAAAGCTAAAACAGAAGCTTTAGATGCAGCTTGGATGGCAGCTTCAGAAGAATTGTATGCAGCAGGACAACAGCCGGGAGCTGATGCAGGAGCACAAAACGGAGGAAATGCAGGAGGTGCAGAAGATGTACAGGATGCAGACTTCGAAGAAGTGAAGTAAGATATAATAAGTCATTATAGAAATCCCCGAGCGAAAGCTCGGGGATTTTATTTTTAATATAAACCGTACGTTATAATTTTAATATCCAGTGTTTAATATTTACTCTATTGTAGGTATAAGTAATGTGAACCAATCCCTTTGCATCTTTAAAAATAGTAGGATAGCTGAATTCTCCCTTTTTTTCGTCTTCCAGAGAAAGCAAATCCTTCCAGTCGATCCCATCGTAAGAATAAGCCAGACGCAACTTTGTACGCCCTTCCCACCAGTCTTTTCCGGGGAGTTCAGGGTTGTAAACAATCAGAAAAAAATCTTTAAAACCAATGGCATCCGTTCCGGAGTTAGGATTCTGAAGATTTGTTGCGGTTAAAGGACTCCAGTTCATCCCATTATTTTGTGACCATGAGGTTGCAATTACGCCTTCTTTGCTTCTGCATAAAACCTGTAGTTTACCGTTTTTATGAACAAGAATACTTGGCTGGATCACATTAAATGCTGAAGCAGAATCTATGGAATATGATGTCCATGTTTTCTGGTGATCCCTGCTGATTTCCACATGAGCATTCCATCTATTTTCATTGATTTCTCTGCTTGATGGGGAAATAATATCACCATTGGCGAGCTCAATGGGTCTGTTTTTGATGGGACCGAGAATAGAATCAGGTAACCGTTCTGCTTTTTCCCATGTTTTTCCGTTATCTCTTGATGTTTTAACCATTCCCCACCATTCCCGCGGATTGGGTCCCACTTTATAATACAGATATATAATCTTTTCTTTTTTAGATCTGAACAAAACAGGATTCCAGCAGGGATAACGCAGAGAATCGTTAACCTTTCCATCTGCCCAGATTTCAGGAGAACTCCATGTTTTTCCATCGGAACGGGCTCCCCAGATCACGACATCTTTACCACCTTCATGACTGCCTCCAAACCAACTTGCCAAAAGATTTCCGTCCGAAGACTGTTCTATTGTAGATGCATGACACTGTTTGAAATATGCTCCTTCTTCAAAAATGAATTCTTTTTTAATGACCTTTGGAGAAGGAATTTGTGCGGAAATATTGACAATTATCAAAAAATAGAGTAGACAAAGTAGTTTTTCTTTCATGCTTATTATTTCTTTTTTACCAAATGATCCAGAAAAAATTGTATTTCTTTCTGTTTCAGTTTTTTATACCCTTCATCATCAATACTTTTCAGTTGAGCTTTAGTAAAATTATCTGTTTTTTCTTTTGAAATAGAATCTCGAATGGAAATAATTTCCTTTGCTGCATAGATTTCATCCATCAAATTGGTCGCAATATTATCTTTTTTTCCAACACAGCCGTTTACATATTTCATCATTACAGGATGATCGTTATAATATTGATAGATTTCAAGAAATCGTTTATCATTTCTTTTAAAAAGTTCTTTCCCTGAGTACAATTTTAAAGAATTGCTTCCGTTCTTCGCCAGATAAAAAAGCTCATCATTGGTAGCAGTTTTCGCTAATTTTCTGAAATCATCATACATTTTACTTCTTTCACCACCTATTCCGATATGTGAAGATTCTGCATACTGTATTGTATCTAAAGGTCTGGCTAACATTTTTACTTTTTTAGAAATCTGCGCTTCACAAAAGGTAATTGTAAAAAGTAAAAGTGGCAATATTCTTAGCTTCATGGTAAAATAATAGAAATTTAAAAACTAAGTTATTTGTTAAAGAATATTTTTTGTTTTTAATAATTATTTGGAAATTGAAGTTTACCATCTTTCCAATTCTCATTAATGATTTTATAAATTTCCAATCTCGCCGGAATATAAGTTTCATCGATTATTTCGAACTCATCAATACAATCTTTAAAAAAATTAATATCTAATTTTTCATAATAATTAATTTCTTCTTTTGTGTAAAAATCTTTGGATTGATTACTTTTTTTCGATATTATTTTATACTCCTCGTAGTTTCTTAACTCAGCAAGGATATATCCTCTTATACTTAGTGCCATATCTTGTTGGGCAATGATGCAGCTCATTTTTATTTCATATTGCATAGGAAATTTAGAATAGTATTTGTACAAATCTATGATTCTTTTATCCTTTTTATAGAGCAAACTAAAAGCTGCATTATGACGAATAAATGTATTTCCATTTAGAGCAAGATAAAAAAGCTCATCATTTGTGGCTGTTTTAGATATTTCAGAATATAAAGTGTAAAGTTCTTCGTAACTTTTATTATCATAAGTTTGAAGTATTATATCAAAAAATTTTTTGTCAATAATTTCAACTTTATCTTTTAGTTTTCTGGAAATCTGAGCATTCGATATAAATGAAATAGTAAGAAATATGCAAATAAGTCTGAGTTTCATGAAATAGTTTTTAAAAAGTGTTAGTATAACAACAAAAAAATCTTTAGATTAGTATTTAAAATCAGATCCAAAATGAAAATTTCTAAAATCCTCTTATTTTTAGGCTTATTATTATTCCAGTTACATTTTGCTCAGGAAAAAGCGGATGTTGTTTTAAACAAAGCGCTTACCGAAGCTAAATCCAAAAATAAAAATGTTTTGCTGATGTTTCACGCTTCATGGTGCAAATGGTGCCACGTTATGGAAAAGAATATGAATCTACCCGAAACAAAGCCGATTTTTGATAAAAAATTTGTTACTGCTTATGTAGATGTTCAGGAAATGGGCGAAAAGAAAAAACTTGAAAATCCGGGTGGGGAAGCATTGATGGAAAAATACAAAGGCAAAGACGCGGGACTTCCGTTCTGGTTGGTTCTGAATCCGAAAGGGGAGGTGCTTGCAGATTCTTTCAACGATAAAAACGAAAATCTGGGCTGTCCGTCAACTGCTGAAGAAGTAGATGTTTTTGTTGCCAAACTGAAGAAATCTTCAAAGATGAACGACAAAAAACTTCAGACAGTCAAACAGACTTTTTTAAAGAAGAATTAAAAAGTTCCGGCGAAGCCAAAGGCTTCGCCGGAACTGCGTTTAAAAATTAATTTACTTCCCAAAAAAGATTTTGTCCTGCTTCCGCTGATCGTTGTAGATCACCTGAAAAGTCACAGGCATATATTGGTAAAGAAGTTTCCAGTGGGAGATTTTGGCGTGCTTTTTAAAGCTTTCAAAAGATCGCACAAAAAGATTTTCAATCATATCTTTTACATAAGAATCTCCACCTTTATAAATCATTTCCATCAGTTTGATGTGATGGGCAATAATATTCACTTTAGATTCGTGAAGAAGCTTTTTAAGATAATTAATGGTTGCCTGCATAATCCCGGCAAAATTATCCTGTGAAGACAATTGGGTAATTTCTGTGCGAAGGGGTGGATAGAAAAATTTTAAATACTCACTAGCTATTTTTTGATTAATAGTTTGCATCCGTACATTCATCATAATTAATATTTTTCGTAACACTTTCTATTGCGGCTAAAACTGTACCAAAGTTTACAGAATTGCTGCAAAAACAAAAACTCCTACAATTACAGCGATGTGCGTTGCCAGAATTTCAATATTATGTCTGTTGGTGGTGGTTTGGAGCGTTTTCCAGTCGGAAATTCTTCTTATTTTAGATTTCATAAACAGTTGATTTTTAATGAGTTTGTATGTTCTGAATTTTCGTGCTTTTGTAATAAAATCTTCAAAAAATGTAATGAACTTAAATGCCGTGATTGTAGATTTGTCTGGAATAGACCGTCTGAAGATCCTTGGAAATATAACTAAAGATCATTTTTCGGTATTCCTCACTGCAGAAAGCGGTAGAATTGTCCAGTGAATAAATAAACGTATGTTCCACAGCATTTTTAAGTACGGCATCTCCGTTTCTGTAAATATCATCCATCTTTTTCAGGCATAGAAACAGAATATTCCGGTCATTTTGCTTAATTCTGTCTTTAATATTGTCTGTAAACGTCTGAATGACACTGTAGGAATTTTGTTTTCTGTTTTGTTTCAGCTCATTTTCAATCTCGGGAATCACTTCTTTGATTTCCTGTGCAGCTTCTAAATAGTTCATATTATTGTTGATTAAGTTCTAAAATTTTAATAAATGCTCAGAAAGTAAAAACTGCCAAAAAGGCTACAATCAGAAGATGATACGGTTTCAGCCACTTCGGGGTTTGCGGTCCTCTGCTTTTTAATCTTCTCAGCTTATCAATTCTGTTCAAAGTTTTTAAGTCCATATTCTTATGTTTTGAGGATGATGTTGCCAATGCTATACCTTTGAATTTTTATTTAAATTAAAATATTGATTATCAGAATTATGTTTGTTTATTTTAATTTTTAAAATCCTTAAAAATCCTATCAAAATGATAACGCTTTTATCATTATGGAAATCCTGTTGATTATCTGATTTAATTAATATCTTTGCAGTCCAAAAATATTCAGGAAATGTTTTCAAAAATCGTAGTACACAGAGTCGGAAATAAAATCAACGGAGAATCTTTAACGCTTTCTCAGGAAGAATTACAGTTGGAAGAAGGAATGGCAGAACTGCTGGAAAATTACTTCTTAGGTTCCTTTAAATCAGAAGAAACCTTCCATTTTTACAGCGATTCTTATCTGGTGAATAATCCGGTGTACAGTTCTGTTTCTGAGATTTTTGATGACAAGTCAAAATTCCTCTGGGAATCTGAAAACATCGCCAAACATCTTTTCGAAGCTGCTGAAAACCCAAGAGTTCAGGGCGGAGAATTGTTCATTGTATATTTCGAGGACGAAAGAGAAGGAACAGAAAGAGTAGACAAGATCGGAATTTTTAAAACCGAAAAAAGAGAATCTTTCCTTAAAATTGCTCCCAATGAAGAAACATTCGATATCGAAAAAGATCAGGGAATCGGGTTGTCTAAAATAGATAAAGCGGCTTTAATCTATAACAACGATAAAGAAACGGGATACGTACTTTCTGTTGTGGATAACAACAAAAACGGGGATATGTATTACTGGTTTGAAGATTTTTTAAAAGTAAAGCAGCGCGACGACGAATATTTTCATACACAGGAAGCGTTAATGGTATATAAAGATTATATTACCAAGCAATTGCCTCAGGAATTTGAAGTTTCCAAAGCCGATCAGGCAGATTTTTTAAACAAATCGATCAATTTTTTCAAAGAAAAGGAAGAATTTAAGCTGGATGAATTTGCTGCCGAAGTTTTGGGCGACGAGCATGTAATCGAAAGTTTCAACAATTTTAAAACCGATTACGAACAGGATATGCAGATTAATATTGCAGAAGAATTCCCGATTAGTGAAGCCGCTGTAAAGAAAACGCAGAGACATTTTAAAAGCATCATCAAATTAGACAAAAACTTCCACATCTACATCCACGGCGACAGACAGAAAATTGCGCAGGGAGAAGATGAAAACGGAAAATATTATATGCTGTACTTCGATAAAGAAGTGTAACCACAGTTGCCATTTATAGTTGGGGTAAAACAGGATTGTATTTCTTCGGAGTAGAATAGGAGAAGAATGAATTTCGTCATTTCAATCAGCTGGAATTCTGAAAGTTGTGTTTTTTATAAAAATGATAGCCTCTTTCTGATTTTTATCTGCAAATAAATAAAGATTATACCGTTAGAAAAAAAAATAACGGTTTATGGTTAAATTTAAATAGGCTTAGTGTAAAATATTCTGGTTTTGAATTTCCTGTATATCCTATGAATAAAGAAAAATATTCTATAAAACTCATGTTTTGCTGAAATATTATAACTTTTTGTGGTACGCGTTTATAGAGAAAAAATCCGATTAGATAAAAAAAGTCGTATATTTGATAGGTCAAAATATTATATGAATTTTGTTGAGTGTCATGAGGAGCCTATCCATATTCCGGGCTACATACAAAGTTTTGGTTATCTGATTGGCATTCATGCGAAGTCTCATTCCATAGCTTTTTTTAGTAAGAATATCGAGGATATATTTAATATCGAAAATGCAAATATGCTTTTTGATAAGAAGCTTACGGACTTTGCGGAAAGCTTTAAAAGCATTATAGATTCGGATATTTATAATTCTTTAGCCGACTTTACCAAAAGAGAAAATGAAACATATTTTGATAAAATCTTTATTGGAGGCATAGAATATCATTTTTCTGTTTTCAGAAGCAAGGACAAAATTTTTCTTGAGTTCGAAAAAGTTTTACTCAATCCCAACAAAAGGATTTCCAACAAGTACGATAATTTCTACATTATTGATGATGAACAGGAAATTTGGGATCAGCTTTTAAATACTCTTTCAAAAATTGTGAATTATGACCGAATGATGGTTTATAAATTCATGATGGACGGATCTGGAAAAGTAATCGCTGAGAAAAGAGATGAAAACATCGAGAGCTATCTCGGTCTTCATTATCCTGAATCCGACATTCCGAAACAGGCAAGAGAACTTTATCTTAAAAAAAGAAAAAGAATTTTCAGCAACGTTCATTCGGAAACAGTTCCTATATTCAGTAAATCTGATGAAACAATAGATCTTACGTATTCGGGATCGCGCGGAATGTCGCCTATTCACGGGCAATACATCAAAAATTCCGGAGCCTCTTCCAGTTTCAGTGTATCCATTATTATAGATGATTATCTTTGGGGGCTGGTTACCTGTCAGAATTCCGAACCAAAACACATTGATCTTGAAGACCGCGTTCAGGCAGGAATTTTTACGGCTTTGGCGTCCAATGCCTACTCGTCCTTCAGATCGAAAAAAGAGCTGGATTATCGTTTGTATCTTAATGAAAAATGTTCCCGGTTAAAAGAGGAATTCTTAAAATACAACAATCTTTTTGATTCTTTAATCGAAAATAAATCTGAAATTAAGGATCTTCCGGAAGCAGATGGATTAGCCATCATCGCCGACGAAAAAATCGTTACCGAAGGTGAAACTCCGGATTATAATGTAATTGAAAAGCTGGCTCAGTGGGCTCATCAGAATATAGATGAGAATATCTATCTCAGCAGAAGTTTTCTGAAAGATCACGGTAAAGAGATTGGTCTCGACGAAAAATGTGCAGGAGTGGCTTTTTATTTTATTGAAAAATCTAAAAATAATCTGCTGATCTGGTTCCGTAAAGAATTTGATGAACACATCGATTGGGCAGGAAATCCTGAAAAGAAAATAGATGTGATTGTGAAAAACGGAGAACAGACACAGGTGGTTTCTCCAAGAACGTCTTTCCAGATCTTTACCGAGGACATCAAAGGAAATTCTAAAAGATGGAATTCCAGAAACGTTGCCGCATTACAGGCGGTTCGTGATCTGATCCTTGAAACATCCCATAAAAATTACATCACCATAAAAAGGCTTAATGATGAGCTTAAAAAGGTGAATGAGGAGCTGGACAGTTTCTCTTATACGATTTCACACGATCTGGGAACTCCGCTTACGGTAATGAAACTGAACGCCCAAATGCTTCTGAAAAGTCTTACGGACGGTTCAGACAAAAGCAGAAATAAAATCAATTCCATCATCGAGGAAATCGACAATATGGCGGAAATGATGCATGATGTACTCCAGTTAAGCCGTGCAAAACACAGCGAAATAGAACTCGAAAGGTTACAGACGGCGCAAACCATCGCGAAGATCTCCGAAAATGCTAAAATAACTTTTGATACTTCAGAAAGCGAAGTGGTCATTAATGATTGTCCCGATGTTCTTGCCGATAAAACAATGCTTCATCAGGTATTTTTAAACATCATCAATAACGCCATAAAATATTCTTCCCATCAGGAAAAACCGAAAGTAATTATCGGCGGAACGGAAGAAGAAGAGACGGTAGTCTACAGAATTACAGACAACGGAATCGGAATTCCAGAAGAAAATAAGCATAAAATGTTTAAAATTTTCAACAGGATGGATAATGCGAAGAAGTTTAAAGGAAATGGAGTAGGACTATCCATCGTACACAGAATTATGCAGAGACTTGGCGGAAATGTAGACTATGAAAGCAGTAAAAACGGAACTACTTTTATCCTCACCTTTAAAAAACCTTAATTACACAATTTACTTTAAAATTCCGGTATGGTATCTGAATATCTAAAACAAAATACGGCAGAATTTCATGATGCCGCGGAAAAACTTTTTAACTCTAAAAAAATATTCGACAGAACTTTTACGCTGGAAGATTATAAAAAGATCATTGGCAGAAATTATCTGATGCTGCTTCATTCCGAAGATCAGATTTTCGACAGTCTTTCTGAAAAATTCTCTGAAAAACTTCAGCTTGAAGAAAGAAAAAAACTTCCTTTGATTGAGCAGGATCTTAAAAGTCTGGACTTGGAAAATCGCAAGGCTTCAGGAGAGCTCAGTTTTTCCAATGAAAATGAAGCTTTAGGAGCGATGTACGTGATCGAAGGTTCTACTCTGGGAGGAAATGTTATTGCAAAACAGCTTTCCAAAACAGAAGGATTTGATGATGTTACTTTCAATTTCTTCGGCTGTTACCGTGAAAATACAGGGTTTATGTGGAAGAGTTTCAAGAAAGTTCTTGATAATGAGGTTTCTGAAAAAAATTATGATGAGGTTTTATCGGGAGCTAAAAAACTGTATACCTTTCTTCTGAACGTCCGTTAATTACGGTATAAAACATAAATATCACTTTTAAAGATAATTAAATTCCTGAAAGATTGCCCAATTTTTCAGGAATTATTAAATTTGGGAGTTCTCATTTGTAAACCAAATGTGGATAAACAATTCAAATAAATAAATTTTAAAAGTTATATTATGAAACTGTAAAGTTCCATAATACCATTAAAAAACAATAAATTAAGTATATTATGAAAGTAACTGTAGTAGGTGCAGGCGCTGTAGGAGCAAGCTGTGCAGAATACATCGCAATGAAAAACTTCTGTTCAGAAGTAGTTTTAGTAGACATTAAAGAAGGTTTTGCAGAAGGTAAAGCAATGGATTTGATGCAGACAGCATCGCTTAACGGATTCGATACAAAAATTACCGGAACAACAGGAGATTACAGCAAAACTGCAGGTTCTCACGTAGCGGTTATTACTTCGGGGATTCCAAGAAAACCGGGAATGACGAGAGAAGAATTAATCGGAATCAACGCGGGAATCGTAAAAGAAGTTACTGAAAACTTAGTAAAACATTCTCCGGAAGTAATCATCATTGTGGTTTCTAATCCAATGGATACAATGGCTTATCTGGTACACAAAACTTCAGGTCTTCCTAAGCACAAAATCATCGGAATGGGTGGTGCATTAGACTCTGCAAGATTCAAATACAGATTGGCTGAAGCTTTAGAAGCTCCGATCTCTGACGTAGACGGAATGGTAATCGCTGCTCACAGTGATACCGGAATGCTTCCTCTATTGAGCAAAGCGACAAGAAACGGTGTTCCTGTAACAGAATTCTTAGATGCTGAACAGCAGAAATACGTTATTGAAGAAACTAAAGTAGGAGGTGCAACGCTTACCAAATTATTAGGAACTTCAGCTTGGTATGCTCCGGGTGCGGCTGTTTCTGTAATGGTTCAGGCGATTGCTTGCGATCAGAAAAAAATGATCCCTTGTTCTTTAATGCTTGAAGGGGAATACGGACAAAATGATATTTGCCTTGGTGTTCCTGCCATTATCGGAGCAAACGGTGTGGAAAAAATCGTAAACGTAACGCTTACTGCAGAAGAGCAATTGAAATTTGCTGAAGCTGCGAATGCAGTAAGAGAAGTGAATGGAGATTTGAAGTTTTAAGAAAAACTCACATTTAGATATAAAAAAGGCTGTTCTCTGTTTTGAGACAGCCTTTTATTTTTGTTGATTTTAATAAAGATTTAAATTCATAATTTTTCAGTTTTTAATCTTCATTAAATTCTAAAATAACCTGATCAAAAGCACTGAAGTTAAATGTAGTAGAAGTTCCTATTAAGTCGTTCCATTGTCTTGAAGCATTACCTGATGTACTGTAAATATGGCAGGATCCCTCTGTTCCTCCACTGTTATTGGGCTCTCCCGTTGCAAAAAAACTCTGAGGGGTTGAGTTAGGGGAAGTCGTCCAGTCAATCGTCCAGTCTTCACCCGTAATCCATGTAAATTCTGTGGAGTTTCCAGGATAAGCCACTTTGTTATATCCAATCCAGATATTGTTATTAAGATTATAACCTGTTGTGTTTGCTAAAATGTTACTATTGATAAATGTTCTTTCCGCATTGGAAGTAATGGTAACGACATATCCGCCTACCTGCTTTGCAAAAGTAAAAGTATCATAAAAGTTTTTGCCGCCTCCAAGCTGATAAGCACAGTAAGTATGTCCGTTGGAACCTGTTCCAGACCATTTTTTACATCCTCTTTCCGAAACGCTTACTCCGCCGAATGTTGCCGGAACAGCTCTCTGCGAGGTTTTCACGGGTACATACCCTAAAATGGAGGTACTGAAACCTGATGAGCCGGATGAGGCTGTGTTTCCTGAAGTAAGCAGAGATACTACCCAAGTTGTTCCGGAAGTTGCTCCTGTATTTTTAATCACAGCATAGTAGCCTGCGGGAATCGTAAGACTTGCCTGCGCTGTTGCTACATTGGAAACATCTATTCTCTCCGTGCCATTAGGCGTAATAGTAACGTCAAAAGCACTTCCATTTCTTATTTCATAAATTCTGCCGCCAAATGTAGCAGGTGATGCTACTGCTGCAGGAAGAGACCATGTTGCTGCAGCGGTTCCTCTGTAATCCAGATATTCATCGGTTGCTAAAAAATTATATGAAGTGGCTGTGCTTTGTTTGTAGGGAGTAGCAAAAGATCCTTTAACATCTAAAGTGCTTCCGGGAGTAGTAGTATTAATGCCTACCTGGCTATTCATTAACGAAAAAATGCACAATGCAAAACTTAGTGTAATAATTTTATTTTTCATGTTTAATTTATTTATGTTTTTTATTTTTTAGTCTTCATTAAATTCTAAAATCACCTGATCAAAGCCAACTCCTCCACTTACGGTAAGAGTTCCTGTAAGATCATTCCATTGTCTGGTGCTGTTGGCGGAAGTTGGGAAAATATGGCATGAGCCTTCAGTTCCTCCGCTGTTGTTAGGCTCGCCGGTAGCAAAGAAGTTTTGCGGGGTAGAATTAGGAGATGTCGTCCAGTCTATTGTCCAGTCTTCTCCAGTTATCCATGTAAACTCATTACTGTTACCCGGATATGCTACCTTATTATAGCCGATCCAGATGCTGTTATTAAGAGAGTAGCCTGTTGTATTTGATAAGAGATTGTTGTAAATAAATGTCCTTTCCGCATTGGAAGTAATTGTGGAGATATATCCTCCCACCTGTTTTGCAAAAGTAAATGTGTCGTAAAAGTTTTTTGCGCCTCCTAACTGATAAGCGCAATATGTATGACCATTTGCTCCTGTTCCGGACCATTTTTTACATCCTCTTTCTGTTACGGAAACTCCTCCAAAGGTTGCCGGAACTGCTCTTTGAGATGTTTTAACGGGAACATAACCTAAAATTGAGGTACTGAATCCTGCAGAGTTGGCAGAACTTCCATTTCCTGTAGTGAGGAGTGTTACAACCCAGGTTATTCCTGAAGTTAATCCTGTATTTTTCACGGTTGCATAATATCCTGCAGGAATAGTAAAGGCTGACTGATTGACCGCTGTAGTGGATACATCTATTCTTTCAGTACCGCTCGGGTTTATCGTGATGTCAAAATTGCTTCCGTTTCTGATTTCATAAATTCTTCCTCCGAAGGTTGCCGGAGATGCTAAAGCGGCAGGAAGAGTCCATACAGCAGCAGCCGTTCCTCTGTAATCGAGATATTGATCTGAATTTAATAAAGAATAGGAGGTTGCGGTTACTGCTTTGTAAGGGGTTGCAAAAGAACCTTTAATGTCGAGTGTACTTGCAGGATTGCTTGTACTGATGCCAACTTGTGCATTACATGTAAATATAATACACAGACTTATCAGGGAAATAAATTTGTTTTTCATTATCATATTTTTTTATAATTGTAAATATATAAATAAAATGATAATTTGTATATGGTTGATGTGTTATTTTTTCGTAAATAAATGTTTAATTCACAAAAAAGTGTGTTTTATTATGTTAAATCACTATTTTTTGAATTTGAGGAAATGCCGAAAATGTGCGATTTTACGATTAAATTTATCAGTTGTATCATAAAAAAATATGAATCTTTCAGATATAATTATTTATGAAACTAAAGATGAAATTCATAAATTTTTATTTTAGAATCTTAAAAAAATAACCTTATGGTAAGTGATTAATCGAAAAAATCAGAAATGAATGATGTTATTTTTCACCTTTCATTTTAAAAAATTCATGCTATTTTAAGCTTTGGGTTTCGAAAATTCCCTCCCATCTCTTGAGAATCAAATCCGTATAAATTTCCTTATCCAAACCATAAGAACCCAGTGCAAAACCATCATTCCATTCAACTAATGCAGTTTCTCCGTTGTTCAGAATTCCGAAATCTATTCCGTAAGCGCTGGTTTTTTCGTCTGAATTTTCAAAATCTTTAATAGCCGTTTTTACCGTATCCATATCCAGTTTAAGGTTTTTGTCTCCGCTGTATTTTTTTATTCCGACAATTTCTGACTGATTGACAAAAACCCGGAATTCAGAAAGCCATTCTACAACCGATGAACAGTATAATTCTGTATCTTTTGAAAATGATTCCAGCCTGAGAAGATCGTAATTCGACTGAATAACACAACCTGTGAAAAGCTTGGCTTTAGATTTCGGTTTTACAAAAATAGTTAAGGATTCTTCATGACTTTGCATCATGAGTTTTTTCACAGTTGTTTCCCAAATATTTCTTTTTAAATATTTTCTTAAACTTTCAGGATAAGATAAAGTTAATGAACGGATACCCATCTTTCTGAAAACGGACAACATTGTCGAATGATCTCCTACAATCAACGTTTCCTGATTGATTTGAATTTGATTTCGCTGTAATCTTTTTATGGTAAAGAATTCGCAATCAATTCCTCTGGATTCCAAAACGGTCTTTACTTCCAGAAATTCAGGTTCTGTTTTACCATTGCCGTATTCCTGAATGTAAGCTTTTGTAATCATCGTAGAAATTAATTTTAATAAAGATAAAAGAAAAACGTGTTCTTGGAGTACGTTTTTTATAGTTTATCATACTACTTGCCTGATATTTTTTTCCATTTGGAGACAGGTTTATAAAAATTGAATGATTTATATTGCTTAGCTATTCCTATGTCGTATCCCGAAACCACTACAACATTCAGAATGTCATTGTCTGTATCATACTCGTTGCTGTTGATAAATGTTTTTACAGATTTTAATTCAATATCAGGACAAATAATTACTGATATTTATTAAAGTGCCTATTCGAGTAATATTTATTTTATTTGAATTAAAGTTAAAAAAAAGCTGCTTAAATAAAATGCCGGAAAACTCTATGGAGTTTTATCTGTGTAGAAATCATATTAAGAGTAGGTTCAGCGTTCCGTAGGAACGCTATCTTTAGAATATTTATTGTATTATAGATATCAATCGGTAGGATAGATTGATAAACTTATTCTTATTTCTATACTAAAAGAACAAAGTTCCTTTAAACAACGTCAAAGAATAAAATGTGTAAATATCTGATTTGATGTACTCTTTCTCAGCTTATATAAACTTTACATATTAACTATTCTGCAATATAAAGATTCGTTTTGTCGATCTTCAGATCATTTTCATCTGCTGTATACCATTCGACAAATTTTTGATATTCTGCTTGATTGCTTTCCTGCCATTTTGTAAAAGCATTTTCGTCACCAATCTGAAATACATAATGATTGTAGGCGTTGAAAACCTGATGGTCTTCCATCTTTCTGAAGTAATCCAGAAGAACATTGGGGTGATCTTTTTTCAGACGTGCAGAATATTCTTTTAAAAAATTGCTCCGTATTTTGGCAAAGCTTTCAAAAGTAAATTCTTTCTGTCCTAAAGTTGAAAGCATCATGCCGGCTTCAAACATAATACAGAAAGGGACTTTATTTTTATTTATTGAATTAACGTCTACAGAAATTACTTTACACAGTGATATAGTATTGGATTTTTCATCTTTTATATCAATTGCATCTTTATAGGTTTGATACAGTTTTTCACTCATTTCCTGAGTTCTTTTTGTTGTTCTTTCCAGATTTACAAAAATTTCTCCGTAAATAAGACCCGGCAATTTGTTATTAGATTTTAAATACAGATTCGATACTCTATAGTAGTTTGAAGGATACGTTGGATCGACCTTGATTCCTTTCTCATAAATTTTGATGGCTTCTTCAGGTTGATCATATTCGTAAATTACTCCTTTTTCCAGATATAATCTCCCTGAATTCGGGAATTTTTTGAGACCTTCATCATAAGTTGCAATGGCTTTTTCGGGGTTATTATCATAGTCATACGAATTTCCTAAAAGCTGATAATAATCGGCTTGGATTGTGGGATAGCTTTTTATTTTTTCCAGCTGGGATATCGCGTTTTTGTAATCTTTTTTCTGAAGAAGCGCGTATGCAATTTCGTAAGGATAAGTGTACTCTGAAGGATCAATTTTTTCACATTCTTGTAAAATTGCAATTCCTTCATCAAATTTGGATTGATCGATAAGTTTTACCGCATCATATACTTTTTCACATTTAAATGTTTTTTTCTGAGCAATAAATGTTTGAAATGAAATTACTGTAAGAATAAAAAAGAAGATCCGTGTCATGGTAATTACTGTTAGTTTATTTACCAAAGATGCATATTTTTTCACGAATGTGGAGTATTTAAAGAAAAAAGAGCGGAAAACCATTCTTAAAATTATCAGACAAATTTTTTCAGTTCTTACCCCTTAATTTTACAACCTCCGAAGGAGAAACCCCGAATTCTTTTTTAAAAGCAAAAGAAAAGTGGGATAGATCTTCAAAACCGAGATCAATATAAATATCTGTCGGTTTTCTGTGTTCCTTGTCTAGAAGGAAATAAGCTTCATCTAAGCGTTTTTTCATCAGCCATTTTCCGGGACTTGTATTAAAAATTGCTTTAAATTCTCTTTTAAAGGTCGATAAGCTTCGTCCCGTCATAAAAGCAAAACGTTCCATACTGATATTGAATTTAAAATGCTGGTTCATAAAATATTCCAGATCAATTTTGTGCGGAACATTGAAATTAAAAAAAATATCTTTCAGCCCGGGATGGTTCTTGAGCAGGATTATCAACAGTTCTTCACGTTTAATATCTACAAAAATATCATCAAGCTGTTCCGTTCCGTTGTAGTAAGGTTCTAAAGAATGTACAAAATTATGGATCAGCTTGTCTTCCTGAATAAACAAAAAAGAATCAGTATTGTCAGTAGGCTCTGCGTAATAAGGATGGCGGTTCAGAAACTTTTTCAGAAAAGCTTCATCAAACATAATGATCACTTTTTCAAACTGTCCGTTATCTTTATGTTTTGTGTACCGTACAAGATGATTTTTTCTTGCAATGCAGTAATCACCGGGTTTCATATCATAATATCTGTAACCGTCATATGAAACCATTGATCCTTTAAGCAGAAACAAAAAGAAATGCTCAGGAATAAACTGTTCCGGTGATATTTCGGGACCGAGATGACAGGATTGTATATTATTGAATTTCAATTTTTTTTTCTCTTTTTTATGATGTTCTTTTGTCTTGAAACAAAAGAACGAGAAATTCTAGACTTGGAAACTTTCGCTAAAAAATATTTTTGTTCTCTAAAAATCCCAAAACTCGTGCGAATTAAATTTTGGTTCTTTGATTTAACATTATGTCGCACTCAAACAGTGGGATTTTCTTTACGTTCACTAAATTATTTTTCTTTACGCTCAATTTTCCTATGTCGATTAAAGTCAGATATAAATTTATGATTTTTTCATCAAACTATCTGCACTTGCCAGCAAAGATTCTTCACGGCTTCTCGGATTCCAATGAAGGATTGTTTTTGCGTTAGACATTTCTTTGTAGAATTCTTTATCAATCGGTTCCAGAGGCTGAATGTTTTCAGCGTACTGCGGTCTTTCTTTTTTGAATAATTCAGCGACATCGTAAAAGCTCATCACACCGTTTGAAGTAGCGATAAAACGTTCTCCAGCAGCTTTCGGATCTATCAATCGCTTTGATATGAATATCCACAACATCTCTCACATCAACAACGCCCATTGTGAAAACCGGAGTTTGATTCATTGTTCCGTTCAGAATTCCTGAAACGGCGATATCCAGTGAAGCAGAAGTGATTCCGCCAATTGCAGGACCGAAAATCCCGACAGGATTGATAACTGATAATTCCAAACCGTTGCCTTCTTTTTCGATGAATTCCCATGCGGATTTCTCAGCAACAGTTTTCGATTTGATGTAAGCCGGAAGTTCTGCATTCACATCCGTCCAGTCTTCCTCAGTGAAAACATGATCTTTGATATCTTTGCTGTAACCGACTGCCGCAAAAGAAGAGGTCAAAACTACTCTTTTCACACCTGCATCACGCGACGCTTTCAAAACGCGCAAAGCTCCGTCTCTTGCAGGAATGATGAGTTCATTTTCATCTTTCGGATCTTGCGCAGGGAAAGGTGAAGCAACATGAAGAACATAATCACAGTCTTTCACGGCTTCATCCCAATTGTTGTCGCTTGTAAGATCTGCCTCTACAAATGAAAGGTGCGAAAAATCTGTGATTCCTCCTTCTTCCAATGCTTTGATGATGGTATCTTTTTTAGACAATGAACGAAGTGTTGTTTTCACTTCATATCCTTGCTGTAATAATTGCAGAACGGTATGAACTCCCAGAAATCCTGTTCCTCCCGTTACCAAAACTGTTGTTTTTGTATTTTCCATTTTTATTTAAATTTTATAATACAAAGTTGAGGATAATTTGGAGTGTGGATTTTGTTGTGGGGTTCAATTTTTGTTTGTTGTGGAGGCCAGAAATTGCAATTATTAAAGTAATTCATTAATTTCACGATAAGTTTTTGCACGCTCAAGATATTTAGGATTAACATTTATTACGCTTCCATCTTTTAAAACTTTTTTTGTATAGTTTAAATTTATAATTCTTAATGCATAACGTAATATTCCATTTGATGAAATATTTGGGAAATCTCTTTTAAAAATTTGCATTATTTCGTTGCTTTTATCTAAGTCAGATATTACATCTGAAATATCAGTATAGCCATTCACCAATAATTCATAGACAACGTCATTTTCTGCTTTTGTAACTTTCATATTTTGAAATATTGGATGTATTCTAATAATTTTATTAATATTGATCTCAGTATTCACACTCTTTTGCAGTGGTATTAATGAATCAATTTCGACATTTAAAATTTGTTCTAGTATTCTTTCTGCATCTAATATGTATATAATTTCATTAGTATTTATATACATGTTTTCAACGTAGTGTATGTATGGTGCTTTGCTTTTTGACATCCAGTCTCCTTTAGTATTATCAAAAGTGAGAAATATAATTTCTGTATTTTTTGAAAGCATATATTTCATCATTTCATGGTAAATAATAAAATCTCCATAAGGATCATCAGGTTTATCTTTTATATCACCTAATCCAGGAAAAATTGTACGTGTTTTATTTAAGATATTTTCAATTTCGTTAGGTTTAATAT